>CALEZK010000418.1 GCA_937928585.1 uncultured bacterium
CCATCAGAAGGTTGGACACAAGGTCGAGCAGGGCAAGTAGCGGCTGCGCGAGCAACATCACAATCGCCATCACGATCACACGGCGGCCAAACGGGATTATCCGGACGCTTGCTTCTGTTGACTCCGACACGAGATCTCCTCTGCGGGTGCGATAACTGGTTGGTAAGGCATGACCGACTACGCGAAGAATAATGGAAATCCGAAGCATTTTCGAGCCGAATAACCAAAAGCCGGACAAGATACCGGGCCAATCGACACCGCGCGCCAGTCTTTCCGGCGCAATGCGTAGCGAATCCACCCCAATTCCGCGTCTGTTGTGTTCTGTCACGGCCCGGCTATAATGCGCACCGCAATCGAAGCACGATATCTGACAAGGAGAACTGTATTGAAACGCTTGGCGACGACATTTGCCGCCTGCGCGCTAATCGCCGCGGGATGCGCGACGACCGGCACATCAACCGATCGCGCAGTAATTCAGGCAAAGAACAAAGTGGCTCCCGCGCTCGTGCACATCCGTCCGGTCAAGGAAGTGTTCAACGAAGGAAAGCGCGAAGAGGTTTCCGTGATCGGCAGCGGGTTTATTATCTCCGAGGACGGCTACATCGTGACGAATGAACACGTCGCGGGAGAAAGCACGCTCGTTCGCTGCGTTCTTTACAACAAGGAAGAGTTCGACGCGGAAGTTGTCGGCGCGGACAAATATACGGACGTCGCCGTCCTCAAACTCAAGACCGACCGCACGAACTTTCCGAAGGTAAAACTCGCGAGTTCGCAAAATATCGAATCTGGCCAGACCGTGCTGGCGCTCGGGAGCCCGCAAGGTCTCTCTCGCTCAGTCTCGATGGGCATTATCAGCGTCACGGATCGCTACCTCGGCGATCGCGATGAATCGATAGCGCCCTATAACAACTGGATTCAGACCGACGCCGCGATCAACCCCGGCAACAGCGGCGGACCGCTCGTAAACATCCGCGGCGAGGTCGTGGGCGTAAATGCGCGCAGGCTCGGCGGCGCGGACAATGTAGGCTTCGCGATTCCAATCGATACGGCGAAGCAGGTCGTGGATCAGATCATCAAGACGGGACGCGTCACGCGCTCGACCATCGGGGTTTCGTTTCAAGAGACAACCAGCAAGACTGACGACCCGAAACAGCTTGGCGTTGTCATCGGTGACGTAGACCCCCTCTCCACCGGCGCGGAAGCGGGACTCGTCCCCGGCGACGTATTGGTCGCCGTCGATGGCACGCCCATCAACGCGCGGTTCGAGGAAGACTTGCCCGAAGTGCGCAAGCGCATCGCCGACCTGCCGGTCGACAAGGAAGTGACGCTGCGGGTGCAGCGCGGTTCGGAAGAAAAAGATCTCGTGGTAAAAACACAGGCGCTGAGCGATATGCGCGGCAAACAGCAGGAAATTCCGCAGTGGGGCTTCACCGTCTCGGAATTGACGCCGAACATCGTGCGGCGCGCGCAGCTCGCGTCGAACAAGGGCGTGCTCGTGTCCGGCGCGCAGGTCGGCGCGGTCGCAAGCAACGCGGGCCTTCGCCAGGGCGACGTCATCCTCAAGCTGGATGGCGCCGAAGTGGAAAACCTCGAAGCCTTTACCGCCATCGTGAACCAACGCATCGAAGCCAAGACGAAACTGGTATTGATGCAGGTGAAGCGCGGCGCCCTTACGCGCTACGTCATCGTGAAACAAAATGAACCTGTCGCGGCGCCAGCAGCCGTCAACGGAGGCAACGAGTAATGAGAAGTAAGATTGCCGGCGCAATCGCGGTCGCTTTCGTCGCGTGGAGCGCGTCCGCGCAGGAATTCACTGCGCAACAATTGAACAGTTACTTCAACAAGGTTTCACAGTCCGTTTGCATCATCAATTATTCATCCAACGTCACGAACCCGAACTCGGGCGAGATCACGAAGCGCAGCACGCGCGCGCTGGGCCTGATTGTCTCCCCTTCCGGTCTCGTGATGGCGCACGGCCACATGCAATTGGAGAATTCCGAGCCGTTTAACATCAAGGTAAGTGTCGGCCAGGGCGACGCGGAGATCGAGTACGACGCAACGCTGCTCGCAAAGCCGGAAGACGTCAACATCGCGTTTGTGAAGATCAACAATGATCAGAACAAGACCTTGCCTTATGTACAGTTTGAACAGGCCTCCTTGCGGGTCGGCGATCCGGTCGCGCTCATCGGCCTGATGGGCGAAACGCTCGATTTCAGCCGGTCGCTCGTGGTGCGGCGCATCGGTGCGGTGATTGACAAGCCGCGTACGACGTATTGCATCGACGAACGCCTCTTGTTCGGCTTCGTCGGCTCTCCCGTGATGGATCTTTCGGGTCGAATTGTCGGCGTGGTCGGCTTCGATCTCGCTACCGAAGAAGGCGGCGATCTGTACGTGCGCAGCGGGCATCCGCTGGTGTATCAGACCGAGCTTTTCGCAAAGCATATTGCGAATCCGCCCGGCGGCGAATCGGAAACGCCGAAGGATGACGCGTTCCTGGGGGTGTTCTCGCAACCGCTGACAGACGACCTCGCCGAATACTGGCAGGTGCCGTCCAACGGCGGCATTGTCGTGGGCACGGTCATGGCGGGATCCCCCGCCGACCTCGCCGGCATTAAGACCGGCGACATCATCGTCTCATTCAACGATACCCCTTTGCGCGTCAAGCAGGATCGCGAAGTGCTCGGTTTCACCAAACTGGTGCGCGACGCGGGCGTCGGCAAACCGGTACCCGTGAAGATGCTGCGTGACGGACAGCCCGTCGAGACCAGCGTAACCCTGGTTGAGCGACCCAAGACCGCGCGTGACGCCGGCGAGTTCGAAGACACGGTCTTTGGCCTTACTGTGCGCGAGATCACGACCGATCTGCGTGTCGTGCTGAATCTGGGCACGGATATCGAGGGTGTAATCGTTCGCCGCGTCAAGTCGGGTTCATGGGCGCAACTCGCGGAAGTAGTCCCCGGCGTAATCATCATGAACTTCGGCGGATACCCCGTGAAGACGATCGACGACTTCAAAGTCGCTGTCGAGAAAGTGCAAACCGACAAACCCGCGGAATTCACCATCTTCGCGCGCATTGGCACGCGCACCGGCTTCTTCCGCGTACAACCGCGTTGGGCAGCGGACGCACCAGCGGCTCCTGCAACGCCAGCGGCACCCGCGCCTGCTCCCGCGCCGTAACACGCGCGTCGCAAATTGAAACAGCGCAGCCGAGGCAAACAACCTCGGCTGCGCTGTTTTTACCTCAATTGAAGTAAACCCGCCACCCGCCGCAAAACGGCGCTCCCGCGCAACCTTCGTCAGCTCAATCATTTAGCTGGCGCGCATAGAGTTGGCACGTCGGATGCTTCTATTCCCGCCACGGATACAAATATTCGCCGCGCAGCTCTACGCGCGCGGCAACAGTAAAAGTTAGGAGAGGAAAAAAATGAAAACGTCACTCAAGCGCATGACGTGGGCCGTGCTCGGCATCAGCGCGGTCGCCGCGTCCGTCTTTTTACTTCCCGAAGATGCCCGAGGCAACGACACGTTCACCGCGCCGCCAACGGCGCAAACGCAGAATGTAGACACGCTGAATTCCGTGGCTACCGTTCAAGCACTCAGCGATACCTTCGCCAACGTTGTGGAGAAGGCGTCGCCGGCTGTCGTGTATATCACCATCGAAAAGAAAGCACGCGAGATTCCCGCGGGACGTTTTGAAGAGGGCGATTTCCCGCAAGAGTTCTTTGGCATTCCGCTGCCGGAAATGTTCCGCGGCGTGCCGCAACGCGGTCCGCGCTTTGATGGCCCCATGGCCGTCGGTGAAGGATCCGGCTTCATTATCTCGAAAGATGGATACATCCTGACGAACAACCACGTCGCGGGCGATGCCGATCGTCTGAAGGTAACGCTGTCCGATGGTCGTGAATTTGAGGCGACGATTGTGGGCACGGATCCCGAGACGGAAGTCGCGCTTATCAAAATCGAAGCGGACAACCTGCCCGTTGCAACACTGGGCGACAGCGACAAGTTGCGCGTGGGCGAATGGGTGCTTGCGATCGGCAGCCCCTTCGGCCTTGATCACACCGTCACATCCGGTATTGTCAGCGCGCGCGGTCGCGGCGATGTGCGCATCGTCGAGTACGCCGACTTCATCCAGACCGACGCCGCCATCAACCCTGGCAACTCCGGCGGTCCGTTGCTGAACATCCACGGCGAAGTTGTCGGCATGAACACTGCCATTGTCAGCCGTAGCGGCGGTAATGACGGCATCGGCTTCTCGATTCCGATTAACATGGTGAAATACATCGCCGATCAGTTGCGCGAAAAGGGCAGTGTCTCGCGCGGCTACCTCGGCGTGGGTATTCAACCGCTGACGCCGGAGCTTGCGCAATGGTTCGGCACCAAGGAATCGAGCGGAATCCTCGTCTCCGAAGTGGTCCCAGGTTCCCCGGCAGACGCCGCGGGCATCCAGCAGGACGACGTTATCGTCGCGCTTGATGGAAAAGCAGTCGGCGACACCGGCGCGTTCCGCAGCCACATCGCAATGACGCCCGCGGGCAATGATGTGAAGCTAACCGTCGCGCGTAACGGCGAACGCATCGAGAAGACGATTTCCGTCGGCAAGAATGCGAAGGCCGAGGAAGCGAAATCGGAAGAGAAGGCTGCACGCGAGACCCGCGAACAGGGTAAGCTCGGCCTGCAGCTTCAGGCACTCACGGATGAGCTTGCAAAGGAATACGACTACACCGGAAAGACCGGCGTGCTCGTCACGAACGTGGCAGCGGGATCGCCCGCCGCGCGCGCGGGAATTCGACCCGGTGCGCTTATCACCGAAGTGAATCGCAAGCCCGTGAGCACCGTCGCGGAAGTGCAGGACGCGCTCAAGGAAAATAAAGACGGCACCACGCTCCTTCGCGTCCAACGCGGCGAAATGTCGCAATACCTGGCCATTAAAGCCAGCTAACAAGTGTCAGCGCGAACATAGCAAGAAGGGGAGGACGGCCAACCGGCTGTCCTCCCCTTCGCAATTTATCGAGACCACAATTCGCGACCTTACAAATCCCAGGCGCGGAGCGCATCCAGTACGGCGTGGTTGGTCACGTCGCGATGGAGGGGCGTGAGGCTCACGTCGCCCTGTTCGATTGCTTCGAAGTCCGTGCCGGGCTCCACGTGATGGCTCGGCTCGTTGCCACCGATCCAGTAATACACGCGTCCGCGCGGATCTTCCCGGCGCACGATCTCGTCCTGATAATGTCGGCGCCCCATGCGCGTGATACGAATGCCCCCGAGTTGATCGACCGGAACATCCGGCACGTTCACGTTCAAGACCGTGTCCGCCGGCAAGCCCTGCGCGAGCACTTTCTCCGCAACGCGCCGCGCAACCACGCCGGACGTCTCCATATGCTTCGGCACATACGCGACGTCCGACACCGCGATCGCGTCGATGCCCAGCAACATGCCTTCATACGCGCCGGCCACCGTGCCGGAATACGTCACGTCGTCGCCAAGGTTTGCGCCCGGATTCACGCCCGACACCACAAGGTCCGGCCTGCGATGCAGCAGATTGCGCACCGCAAGCATGATGCAGTCGGTCGGCGTTCCATCGACCATGAACCACTTGTCTTTGTATTGCGTTACGCGCAACGGCCGGTGCAGCGAGACGCCATGACCCACCGCGCTCTGCTGACGATCCGGCGCGTACACCCACACCTCCCCCAGCGGCATCAAGGCCTCCGCCAGAATGGTCAGACCGGGGGCGTGAATTCCATCATCATTGGTAACGAGAATCAGCGGCGTAGTCATGCATTTCCAATCGAAGGCACCTGCGGGGGCCCTTCACAATGAAGAACGCGACCAACGGGCAAGTGAATAAGTCGAAACTAACACAGCCCCCAACAGCGTATCAAACCACGAAAACCGTCACCCGCGCCCCTCGGGGACTGTTACCCGCGCGCAATCCAATTTCCCTAATCAGGTTGTCCGCGACATCGCGGGTGGCTGTCCCCTCTCCCCCCGGCCCAAAACAAGAAATCCCCATCCCATTCGTACTATCATTTCCGTCTGCATGCATTGATAACTTTTTTGGAGTACTTCCTCATGTCGATTCGCCGGTCCCTTGTTTTGCTGACAACGGTAATCCTTCTGCCGATTCAACTTGCATTTGCCGACACCCCCAAGTCGGTTGCGGGCGCAAAGACGGCGCTGGATATCTACGTCGAAACGCCGGACCCCGCGTTTCACTATGACCCCGCGGCTGCCGTCGAAACGACCACGGATACCTACACCGCAAAGGCGTACAAGATGGTCTCGCAGGAATGGCTCGATACCAGCAAGGTGGACCGTCCGAAGTGGGAACACTGGGTAGTCATAATCGTTCCCAAGGAAATCGAAAACGATCACGCGATGGTATTTATCGGCGGCGGCGGCAACCGCGGCACGGACGCGCCCAAGCCGGACAACGCGCTCTCGGAAATTGCAAAGATGACGAAGACGATCGTCATCGAAGTGAAGCAAATTCCGAATCAACCCCTGCACTTCTTGGGCGACACCGAGCCGCGCTACGCGGAGTCCGGCCGCAGCGAAGACGAAATGATCGCCTTTGCATGGGACAAGTTTCTCCGCACGCAGGATCCGCTCTGGCTGCCGCGCCTTCCCATGACGAAGGCCGTCGTGCGCGCAATGGATCTCGCGCAAAAGGAACAACCGCAGATTAAGAATTTCTTCGTCTGCGGCGGGTCAAAACGCGGTTGGACAACGTGGACCACGGCGATCGTGGACAAGCGTGTCATTGGCATAGCGCCTGCCGTAATTGACGTGTTGAATGTTGCGAAATCGTTGAAGAGCCACTACCAGGCCTATGGATTCTGGGCGCCTGCGGTCGGAGATTACACCGACATGGACATCATGTCCCGCCTTGAAACGCCGGAGTTCGAGGAACTTCGCAAGGTCGTCGATCCGCATTGCTACATCGACCGCTTGACGCTGCCGAAATACATCGTGAACAGCACGGGCGATCAGTTCTTCCCGCCGGATTCGTGGAAGTTCTATTTCGACGATCTCAAGGGCGAGAAATATCTGCGCTATATTCCGAACACCGATCACGGTCTGAATATTGAAGCTTATCTCAATCTCTCCTCCTTCTATCACGCGGTGATTTCGAACACGCCACGCCCAACGTTCACCTGGAGCAAGGCCGAGGACGGCACCCTGGAAGTGCGCTGCGAAACGAAGCCCACCAAGGTGCTCTTGTGGCAGGCCACCAACCCCGCCGCGCGCGATTTCCGCATGGAGATCATCGGCAAAACCTTCGTCAGCGCGCCGCTCGAAGAAGTCGAGCCGGGCGTATACCGTTCCGCAATCAAAGCGCCGGAAGCGGGCTGGACGGCCTTCCTCATCGAACTTGAGTTTCCGAATCCGGCATACAAGCATCCATTCAAATTCACGACCGGCGTGAGCATCGTGCCCGATGTGTTCCCGCCCGCGAAATCGGAATAGGCCCGCAAGGAAAGCGCACCGACATGGAATACCGCATCTATTACGAATCCGCGCACGCGGCATCCGCGCATGTAGACAAAGGCGAGTTTGAGCAGGCGCTGCAATTGTTCGCCGATCTCGCGCATAGCGACATATCCGACCTCGACAAGGCGATGATGTGTTACAACGCCGCGAACGTTTGCGGGAAAATGAAACGGACGGACGATGCATTCGCCTGGTACGATGCGGGAATCGCATACGAGCAGCCCTACATGCGTTTCCTCGTGCTGGAGTACAAGGCCGTCTATCTCAGCGAGCTCGGGCGCGACGCCGAAGCCCTGGCGATATACGAGAACCTCTATCGCCAACCTTACGTCACCGAAAACGACAAAGAACGCATCTGGAAAAACATTACCGTGCTGCGAAACCCGCGCCCAAAATAGAAAGCAGCCAGCCCCGAAACTTTGTATTGTTGTATGGACGGGAGGGCGGTCGTCCTCGACCGCTCTCTTGAGCAAAAAACCGCACCCATTACCCCCAATAACTCCGATTTGCCTTTCTCCCCCACCTTATGGTAAACTTTTTCCCAGTGTAGGCCTGCGCCTTATGTTAAGCAGGTTTTGTCACAGCAGTCTTTTCTCCTACACAGCGCATATATCAGAGTTTGGGTTCCCGCCTACGCGTTGTTTCCCCCACTTTGCCGGTGCTGAAAAGGCCACAGGGTATCCGTGCGCCTTTTTGCAGCGAGTGCAATTGCCACGGATCATTTAAGGGAGACAATTGTGTCTTTTGATGAACTGAATATCGATCCGCGCTGCCTTAAGGTCCTTAAGGGCCAGCAGATCACCATCCCCACGCCCGTGCAGGCGCAGGCGATTCCCGTCGCGCTTGAAGGGTGCGACCTCATCGCCGTCGCGCAAACCGGCACGGGCAAAACGCTCGCGTTCGGCTTGCCCGCGCTGACGCGTCTCGCGCAGCAGAATGTGCGCGGCACGCGCATGCTCGTGCTCGCGCCAACACGCGAACTTGCCGTGCAGGTAAACACGGTGCTGGAGCCGCACGCCCGCGCGCTCGGCCTTCGCACCGCGTGCGTCTACGGCGGCGTTGGCATGGACCGTCAGGCGCAGGCATTGCGCACCGGCACGCCGATCATCGTCGCGACGCCGGGCCGCCTCATCGATCACATGCAGCGCGGCAATGTGAATTTCAAAAACATGGAAGTGCTCGTGCTGGACGAAGCCGACCGCATGCTGGACATGGGTTTCCTCCCGAGCATCACGCGCATTGTCGACGCAATACCGGAAGAACGCCAAACGATGATGTTCTCCGCGACGTTCGCGAAAGAGATCGCGGACCTCACGAAAACGATGCAGCGCAACGCCATTCGCATCCAGGTTGGCGCGCTTGCGTCGCCCGCGAAGGACGTGAAGCAGGGCGTGTACGCCGTGCACGGCGACAAAAAGCTTGGACTTCTGTCCGACATTCTGCGCAATCCCGAAGTGACGTCCGCGCTGATTTTCATGCGCACGAAACACCGCACCGACCGTATCGCGAAGGCGTTGCATAAGGAAGGCTTCCGCGCGGAGGCCATCCACGGTGGCCGCACCCAGCGTCAGCGTCAGCATGCGATCGACGGTTTCCGCAACGGCCATTACTCCGTGCTCGTCGCGACGGATGTCGCGGCGCGCGGTCTCGACGTGCAGGGCATCAGCCATGTCGTGAACTTTGACGTGCCGAACACGACAGATGACTACATCCACCGCATCGGCCGTACGGGCCGCGCGAACGCCAGCGGCATCGCGCTAACGCTCGTATGCCCGGAAGAAGGCTCCGCCCTGCGCGCCATCGAGCGCGACCTCGGAAACGCCATCCCACGCGAAGACTGGGAAGGCGCCATCCATATCGGCGGACATGGCGAACGCCCGCGCGAAGATCGCTGGAGTCAGCGCAAGCGTGACTTCACCCCGCGCGGCGGCAACGCCGGCACCCGCAACGGCGGGCAGCGCGATTACGACCGCAATTCCCGCCCGCGTGACAACGATCGCCGCGGTGGTCCGCGCGATAGTGATCGCAACGGCGGTTCGCGTGATCGCTTCGCGGCGCGCGGCGCCGAACCTGCGGGTAAGACGCAGTTCGATCGCGTGTTCAAGAAGGAACGCGCCGGTGAATTCCTGGATCGACATGAAGTGAAAACAGACGCGCCGCGCGAACGCAGCGAGCGCGGCGGCCGTACGCCAAACCGTAACGCAAACGATACGCGCGGCGGATACAACCGCCCGGGCGCGCGTCCTTCCGGACCGCGCAACAACGACCGGCAGGAAGCCGGCGCACCTCAGGGCGGCCGCGGCCGCGAAGGGGTTCGCCACAGTGGACCCCGCAGCGCTGACTCCCGTGAAGGTTCAGGCGGCAACGGACAGCGCCACAGCGCGCGTCCGCGCGCGGCAGCGCAGGGTCCCCGCGAAGGCGCCTCCAGCGATCGCTCCGGCTTCCGCTCACGCGGCGGCAACCGCGAACGCACGCGCCGCTAACCGACTACGCTAACGAATAAGGGCGGCCAGCAATGGCCGCCCTTCTCTTTTTTTTGTGGACTGCGGCAGCAACGCTGCCGCTTTGGCTTACGAAGCGTTCGAACTACTCTAGCGACTCAAAGTAAAACGTGGCGCTGTGAAAGCCAAAGCTGTAGCGCCGTCCGAAGCGGACTCTGCTACAGCACTCCACATAAAGCCCAAACTTTTGGAAAGCCTCTTGATATGGACTGCGGCAGCAACGCTGCCGCTTTGGTTTCCTACGCGCGCGGCTTTACTTTCCACGTGAACAGCAACAAAACGAACGCAATGATGGTCGATGCAAGCGTCGCGGCGATGACGTAGTTCCATGCAGTCTGCACGTCATAAATCTCTTTATAGTGCGTAAGCATCGCGCCAAACCCTTTTGCATGCGTGGTGCGGCCCAAATAACCAAGCAGGCCGATGAATCCGGCGGCCGTGCCGATGGCTTTCTTGGAAGTCAGATCGAGCGCGATGATGGTGATGAGGTTGATTACCGGGTAAATAAAGAAACCGATGACGATTAGCATCATCATGTCGAGCGGAAGATAGCCGGGAGGAATAATCAGGATCATTGCATATGCGGCGATAATCGGGATCATGCAAATCGCGGCTATCATGCCGCGACGCCCGCCGAGTTTGTCGGACACCCAACCAAGAAAAATGGTGGAAGGTATCCCGCCCCACTCAAGCAAGAGCACTGCAATGCCACCCTTGGAGACGGTTGCGCCCTTTACCTCATGCAGGTAGAGCGGGCCCCAGTCGATCATGGCGTATCGCGTGATGTAGGCGAAGAAATTCGCGATGGCAAGCAGCCAGATCCATTTGTGAAACAGCACGTTGTTCAGAAGGAGTTCGCGAAATGACAGCTCCCGCTCGTTGACACCGTGTTCGCGTTCGTAGTCGGTGTAATCGTCGCGGTATTCCTCGATCGGCGGCAAACCAACAGACTGCGGTGTGTCGCGAAGCCGGACGAACAGGTAAAACGCGCCAATTACCGCGAGCATGCCCGGCACGTAGAACGCGTATTGCCATCCGCCGAGCCGAATCGCGGATTCCGCGGCGATCACGCCGGCGATGCCGCCGCCCAAGTTATGCGAGGTGTTCCAGATACTGAACGAAACGCCGCGCTCCTTCTCGCTGAACCAATGGCCCATCGAACGCCCGCAGGGCGACCACCCCATTCCCTGAAAGAGTCCATTGAGTATCCACAGATAAAAGTGGGTCGAGTAGTCCGCGCTTGCGCCGAACGCGAAATTGCAGAAGGCCGTGAGCAACAGACCGACGCCCATGAACACGCGGGGGTTGCTGCGATCCGACAATGCCCCCATAAGAAACTTGCCGATGCCATAGCTGATTGCAGTCGCCGCGAGAATATTGCCGAGGTCGGTGTCGTTGTAGCCGAGCGTTTCTTTCATGTCTTTCGCAACAACACCAACATTGTTGCGCACGAGGTAGTACACCGCGTAGCCGATGAAGGTCGATTCGAGAATCTGCCAACGCAGCCGAGGATAAATTCGGCGGACCTCGTCGTCTGGAAGACGCTCGACATGCGGCGCG
>CALEZK010000419.1 GCA_937928585.1 uncultured bacterium
ATGCTGTCCTGCATCACCGCGGTCACGCCGGCACGCCCAGCTCGGCCAGCAGGCGGCGCACGCGTGCAGCAATGTCGTCGCGCACCGCCCGGTAGGCCTCATCGTCCATGTGCTTGGGATCGGGCAGCGCCCAATCCTCGCGGCGCTTCGCAGGCACCCAGGGGCAGGAATCGCCGCAGCCCATGGTGATCACCGCATCGAAGTCGATGCCTGCGATTTCGTCCAGCGACTTCGAGCCGTGCGCCGCCAGGTCGTAGCCCAGCTCAGCCATGAAGCGCACGGCCTTCGGATTGATCACGCCCGAGGGTCGGGAGCCGGCGCTGTGCGCCTCGACGTGCACGCCTCCATGCATGCGCGCAAGCGCTTCAAGCACCTGGCATGCAATCGAAGTGCTCTCGCGCCACGTCAAGTACAACTCGCCATTGCGCGCGCGATCGATCACATCTTTGAGCGTGACGCCATCCACATACTCCATGACAAGATGGATCTGGCCGTTGTCATCGATGCGATCGAAAAGCGCGATGATGTTCGGGTGCGCGCCAAGTTGCGCATGCATCACGCACTCGCGCTCGATGCGCTTGCGCACCTCGTCCATCTTGCAAAACTCGCGCTTGATCGATTTGATGGCAACCTGACGGCTGAGCCGCAGGTCGTCGGCAAGAAAAACATCGCCCATGCCGCCGGAGCCGAGGATCCGCGTTATGCGGTATCTCCCCTGCAGCAAAGGTTCTTTTTGACCTGTTGGCGTCGTTGCGCCGGGTGCGCTACTCATTTCACCCTGCATAATCTACTTTCGCGTTAGACCGTTCCCGGATCTGCGTCCGTTTCAACAATCCAAGCCACCACTCCGGTATAGTATCCCTCAACCCCCTGCTGTGTCACGAGATTCCCGCATTTGGCAGGGTCACCGCAAAACCTGTTACACTCACTGTTGACGGCTGGTGTGGGGTCCTTATTCACACAAGGGGCCAGCCGGGAGCCTCACGCGGATACGGAGAAGGAGCCCGCGTCTTGTCGTTACACCTGTTGGACGACCTCCGCCAACGCCCGATTCGGTATATTGTCGGCCTCATGTCGGGGACTTCCTGCGACGGCGTCGATGCGGCGCTGGTGCGCGTGAAGCGGCATGGACCCAAAACCCGCATCAAGTTGTTGGCGTTCAAAACCCTACCCTATTCCGGCCCCCTGAAAGTCCGCCTGCTTTCTCCCCGGAAGGACGCCAAGGAGATCAGCTCGCTGTCTTTCGCCTTGGGCGAAGTTTTCGCCCAAGCGGCCGTCTCCATGAAGGAAGAAGCCGCGAATCTCGGTTGCACCGTGGACCTGGTCGCCTCACATGGCCATACCATCGCGCACTATCCGCCCCGAAAGGGCGAAACCGGCTACGGCACCCTGCAAATCGCCGAGCCCAGCATCATCGCGGAGCTCGCCGGCGTGCCGGTCGTATCTGACTTTAGATCCAGGGACATGGCCGCTGGTGGACAAGGCGCTCCGCTCGTCCCCTATGCCGATTGGGTGTTGTTCCACCGCGTGGAAGAACACGTCGGCTGCCTCAACATCGGGGGCATCGCCAATTTCACGGTGGTCACGCCGAAGCTGAAAGATGTGTTCGCCTTCGACACGGGCCCGGGCAACATGCCCATTGACGGCGCCATGCGCCTCCTCACCCGGGGCCAACAGCACATGGACTGGGATGGTGCGAACGCCGCCAAAGGCAAGGTTTTGCCGGAGCTTTTCGACACGCTGTTCGGCCATGAATATTTCCAGCGCATGCCGCCAAAGTCGACGGGCCGCGAGGAGTTTGGAGAAGACGTCTACCTTCCGCAGGAAATCGTCAACCGGGCACATTTCGCGCCGGAGGATGTCATGGCGACCATTACATCCGTCGTCGCCAAGTCAATTGCGTTGGCGCACCAGAAATTTATCGCCCCCCTATATCCGCTATCGCAAATTGTCGTCAGCGGGGGCGGCGCGCGAAATAAGACGCTCATGAAAGCGCTGCGGGCCGAACTGCGTCCTTTGGACGTACGAGCCAGCGACGACCTCGGCCTCCCCGGCGACGCCAGAGAGGCCATCGCCTTCGCCATTCTCGGCAACGAGGCCATCTGTCATTCCCCGGCCAACGTACCCAGCGCGACCGGTGCCACACACCCCGCCATCCTCGGGAAATTCACGCTCTAGACCCCTAGGCCGCTGATTCCCTCCCATTAATTTATAATTTCCATCCCCGCCCAGATTCCACCAATTTTCGAGTTTTAGGGTATAATCTATCCGGTAACTGGTCGGGGAAAGGCTGGAGGTCCATGACATTTATTGATACAAGTGCCATATTAGCGCCGGGTTATGTAAAATCGACTTCCCGGATCAAGACTTGGTGGCTGACGCAGATACGTGGCTATAAAGTCGAGAAGGTGCTTCGCTTCCCGCGCCATTACCGGATGGGCCACCTCGTTTACGGGCAGGCGTGGATTCTCCGCCCGCCTTCGTCGCGCAGCTTTTAGCATTCACTATTTTCAATCTAAAGGACTGTGTTGAAACACATCCTCGACGAATGAGACACCCCATCGCGAGACGTGCGTTGGGGCGATTCTCCGGCTTGGACGCACACCATTTGCGACCGCATTCGTATCGAGCGTCCACGAACAGTAGTGAATGACTGGTCTAAAGTGCGGTAATTTATGAATGACTACGCATGCCAGTCGTTCTAAGCGCTACGCCGCACGGGGAATCACTGCCAGCGTAAAGATTCCTTTCGCAATCAGCTTCTTGCTCCCGCCGGTCACCCCGAAGACTTCCGATTCCGTAACGATGATACGTTTCCCATTCCGGATAACTTCCGCCCGCGAGAATAAGGTCTCCCCAATCCCCGGCCTCAGCAGGTTCACCTTGTACTCCACCGTTAGCACCATCGCGCTGGCGGGGATGAGTGAACCTGCCGCCGCACCGGAGGTATGGTCGGCCATCGTCGCAACAAGGCCCGCGTGCGCGAAGCCGTCCTGCTGCTGATGACGTGGCTCCAGCGTCAGCGTCGTCTCGCACCAGCCAGGTCCAAAATCACCAAGCGCGATTCCCAGCGACGTGATGAAACCCGCCTTGGAAAAAATCTCCTGAACCGCCGTCCGATACGCCGGATCAGCGGGATGGAAAGTTTCGTACATCTGGGGTCCCCTTTGCTCTCGGTCTTATCTGCGGGCTTGGATGAGTCTGATCGAAGTATTGGCGGGTTGGGAAACCCGCCCTCCTGTTTGGTTCATTTCGAAGTCGGGTCCTTGGCGTCGGTGAACTTGTCCCATTCGACCTCGTCTGTCACCCCATCCTTGTCCGTGTCCAAATCGGGAAGACGAATCGGAACATAGAGCGCGCTGGGTCGCAACGCGCTGGAATGCACCGCGTTGTTCGCGACTTTCGTCTTTCCCTTCTCGGGAAAGTCTTCACCCGTATTGGGATTGACTTCAAAGTGCGGATAGTTGCTGCTCGACACCACCAGCGCCAGGCGGTGCCCCCGATTGAAAACCCAGCTAATGTGACCGAGGTCAATTTCAATGGGAACGATTGTGTCGCGCACCAAAGGTGCCGCTACTCTATCGAAGCCTTCGCGAAACTTAACGCGCAGGATGGATTCGAGCACGAGTATGTGACGTTCGTCGCCCTTGGGGTATACATCGATCAGCTTCGCGGTGAAATCGGTGTCGGGCGCGTCGGACGACACATACAACACCACGCGCACGCGGCCTGTCGTTTCCAGCGGCGCGTCCAGCACCGGACCGGTAAACATCATCAAGTCTTTCCTTGATAACAGTTCACGCTGATCGTAGGGACCAAAGGGAATCGTGAGGTTGGTGCCACCAAGCGTCGGACACGGGTTGGCCGGGTCAAAAGCGTATTCTCGACCCACGACCGTCTCCGGCGGCGCTTCGGTGAGTTGTTCGCCATATAGATAGAGGGCCTTCTCGCGAGGCGGAAATGGCGGCCACCGGTTCGCCGTGCGCCATTCCATTCCGGGGGCATTGGGATCGGTGTCATCGCCAATCACGTAGTACTGAATCGGCGGATCATCTTCGATGCCGTTCGCCTCTCCCTTCACCCAACGCGCGAAAAACCGTTCACGCTCTTTGGTAATCTTCACATCGAAGACGTTCTCCGGAAACTTCAGAGACAAATCGTCTCTGTAGTTTCCGTGCCCGCTCCACTTCATGATCATCCGCTGATTGCCTTTGGCGCCATTCCCTCCGTTGTATTGGCGCGACGCAAAAGCGCGAATGGTCCCTTCCTTGAAAATGTCGAACCATCCGCCGACGTGCAGCGCGGGCGCGGTTATCTTCGCGGCTTGCGCCTCTACATTCAGTCCTTCCCAGAGCGCGTCGTACACGGGATGCTTGCGCAGGTTCTGGCGCGCGGCTTCGCCCTGCTTGCCAAACATGGCAAACCATTTGTCCGACTGTTCCGGTCGCCACACGCCGCCGGGATATGCAAGATCGCGATAGAAATCGCAGGCACCGGCTTCCATGAACTGCGCGGAAACCTTGTCCGTGGCAGGCGCGAGCAGCATCTGTGTGTTGGCGGAAGCAGATCCGCCAAATCCGCCAATCTTGCCGTTGCACCACGGCTGTGAAGCGATCCAGTTGACGGTGTCCGCGCCATCGGTGTTCGCGCCCCACCCATCGTCGAGAAAGCCGCTAAACACGCCGCCGCTCCCGCCCGTTCCGCGCACGTCCTGAATCACAACGGCGAATCCGTCCTTGCTGAGTTTTTCGGCCTCGCCTTTAACCGCCGCGCGCGGATACGGACTGCGCACAAATAGGACCGGGTGCGCGCCTTCGGCTGCCGGCGTGTATACGTCAGTCTTCAGCGTGACACCGTCACGCATCGCCACGTCGATTGTCTGTGGCGCGTGCGCATCGCCCCACGCTACGCACACCAGGCAAATACCAAGAAAAAGCAACCGACTCACGCGATTCCTCCAACCTGTGATTACATAACCTGCACAAACACTTGCGCCAACGCAACGATGCGGGAACAATAGGGGTATGTTCAAATCGCTTCAAGCCGCCGCGATTCTCATCACAATCGCGCTTGCCGGGTGTTCCCGCCCTGCAACCACTGCGTTGACCGCCGACAAATCAGCCGTGGAGTTCGGTACGACGCGATTAAACGACACGCTGGCAGTTGTTTCACCGTCACCCGGCGCAAATCTGCTTGTGCGCCCCGACTGGGAATGCCCATGGCTATCGGTGACCCCTGGACAGGCATTCAGCAGCGGACCCGGCGCGCCGGCTTCGTTCACCCTTTCGGTCACGCGGGCGCTGATGAAACCGGGCCGAAATACGTGCACGCTTGTATTAAAATCGGAAGGTCACGCCGACCTCTCGATACCCATAACGGTGGATGCTTTCGTGTCGGCGGATTTTCGTTCGTCCGTCAGCGCGGCGCGCGTCGGCGAACGAGTCGCCTTCAGCGATCTCACGCGCGTCATGACCGGCGCTGAACCGGTGACTGCTTGGAAATGGGAGTTTGGCGACGGTAACACAAGCTCCGAACAGAACCCGGTGCATAGCTACGGTGCCCCCGGCGTGTACGCCGTCAGCCTCGCCGTGCAATCCGCGAGTGGTTCGGACGTCCGTATTCGCCCAAACTGCGTGAAGGTTTCAATACCGGATGTGCCCAAGGCGGACTTTGTCGCAGCCGCGCGCAAGCCAACTATAAACACACCACTTCAATTCAATGATCTATCGGTCCCCGGGGCCTCGGACATAGTGGGCTGGCTGTGGGACTTTGGGGACGGCGCGTGGAGCGCGGAGCAACATCCCGTTCACATATACAATACCGCGGCGGTTTACGACGTATATCTCACCGTGAACAATGCGAACGGCTCTGATACCTCCGTGAAACTGGGCTATATCGAAGTACAGGCGGGGCTACCGCAATCGCTGCCGGAATAATTCGCTAAATGGCCCTGCCCGCCCAGTGTCCCGCGGCAACGGCCAGCAGGCCCAACGCCACTTGCGCAAGCACGTTCACAAACAGCGCCAGCGTGCGGCCACTGCGAATCAACTCAAAGGAGTCGTAGCCGAACGCGGAGAATGTCGTGAATCCACCCAGGACACCAACGACAAGCAACAAGCGCATTTCCGGCTTCACCCATTCGCGCGAATCGGCCACGCCATAGAAAAGCCCGATCAAAAAACAGCCAATCACGTTGACCGCGAGGGTGCCCAACGGGAACGCGAGCTTCGACGTTTCGAGCACCCACGCGTTGATGAGATAGCGCCCCACCGATCCCACGAACCCGCCAATCCCTACCAGCAACACGTTCTGCATGGGCCTCTACTTTCGTCCGTTCTTGCCGCGTTGAACCTGCTTGTAGCGAAAGCAATGCACCGTATGGTCATTCACCATCCCCACGGCCTGCATGAATGCGTAGCAAATCGTCGTGCCGACAAATTTGAATCCGCGTTTCTTGAGATCTTTGCTCATTGC
>CALEZK010000420.1 GCA_937928585.1 uncultured bacterium
GCAGTAACGAACACGTGGCGAAAGGCATTACCGGCGCCAAGTGCGCCATCCCCCCCTAGTGCCACCGACTGCAACACCCGCACCGATCAAATAGAAGCGATATCATGCCGATCAGCGCGTTCAAACAACCAAACCGCGAAACGGCGATGCCAAAAATTGAAAAGAAACGACCAAAACGACGCACGCAACGCACCAAAACCAACGAAACAGCAAACAATTCCATGCAAAAAGCCACCCGAAATGACCAGTTTTCGACCCAAAATATCGGCCTATGGAATCTGCGCAACGTCTTTTGCAGGAAACCTTTGCGCTCACCAAAACCCCGCCCCCCTCGTTTGGTGCAAGTCGCGCTTTTTTCGCACTGCACGCCGCGACGGCAAGGCATCGCCCCTGCCATGGACTGCAACGCAACGCGCCGAATAAGTAAAGAGTGCGAACAGCGATTCGCATAAGTCCGGAAACCATACGGAGAAAAAAAGATGCGAGCAGCCGCAGTGTTCGAGCAGAGTTATCGCGGGTTCTGCGCGGGCAGGGATGCCCGCGACACGTTAGTTTAGCCCGCTTTCGAAACGGTGATTTCGGCGGGTGTTATTTTCCGCCGGGGAGCTCTTTGATGTAGATGTTTTTGAACCAGAGCGGGTTGCCGTGGTTTTGGAGTTCGATTTGGCCGGTTGGATAAATCGGTTTTGTGCGGTCCCAGTAGTTTTCGAGGACGACGTTGTCCACGACGAGCTGGTCGTTGAGCCAGACCCAGACATTTTCGCCGACCATTTTAATCTTCATGGTGTTCCATTCGCCTATTGGTTTGTCGGCGACGATGGTCGGTTTGGATGGGCCTTTTTCGTTGTTGAAGAGTCCGCCGGAACCAATACCGCTTTTCTTGGGGTCCCAGATTTGGACTTGCGGGCTGCCGCGCAGATAGACGCCGCTGTCGGCTTCGGGCCCGATCTTCCAATCCAAAAGCATTTCGAAATCGGCGTAGTCCTTGATGGTGCAGAGGCTGTCGCCCTTGCCGTCGTATTCGATGACGCCGTCCACGACTTTCCAATGCGCGCGCATGCGTTCGTCGGCTTTGACTTGCGCGGCGGCGAGTTCGTCGGGGGTCATCTTTGCGCGCTTCTCGGGGTCTTCGACGAGGCCCTTCCAGCCGGTGAGGTCTTTGCCGTTGAACAGCAGGGTAAAACCCTCGGGCGGTTTGGGAAGCTCGGCGGTCGCGCTGAAGCCAATGATTGCGAGGCAGGAGAAGAGAATCGAAATGTGTTTGTTAATCATGGGATAGTTCCAGTGATTTTGGGAATGACGCAGTATAGCGCAAACGCGGGAAGAAGCAATATGCCAGGCAGGACGCGGATTCGACGGTTGGCGATGGGATGAGGGCAAAGCAGAGCTTTTCAATAGTGCGTTCCAAAACGGGAGCTTTGAAACGAGGAGAAGACGGCATCGGCCATCAACTTGGCGTGGTAGCGCAAGGTTGGCGTGGGTTGTTTTTGGCGATGAATAGCCAAAGCGGCGTCTGCCCGCCGCCACACTCCACAAAATTGGGTTTGCTTTTGGTAATTTGATTGGGGTGTTTGGGTTCTAGGGGGGCTGGTAGGTGCAGGCGTCCTCGAGTGCGCAATGTTTTGATCGTATGCAGCCGAGACGGCCGCACCACAATCCGGCGATCAGTTTTTGTTGGGGTCTCTAACGGCGGTATTTGGTCTTGTTCGAGTTTCTAAATCCGATGTCCTGGGTTTGTGGTTTGAATCAACGAGGTGTCAGATGGTCAGTTGGGGCAAGTTTTTCTTATCGCGCCCATTTCATTTTGAGGTTACGGCGCGTGGTTCGGCAGTCCTGGAGGTAGAGGTTGATTAGGGTTTGGTATGGGATGCCGTTTTCCGCTGACTTTTGCTTGAAGTAGTCGAGGACTTCGGGATCCAGGCGGAGCGTTATCTGTTTCTTGAGCTTTCGGGCGTATGGGTTCTTTCTGGACTTCATTTTCGAGAGATCGTATTCGGGTTTCATGTCACTTTCTCCGGTAGTGTACGGATTCGCGTTGGGTTGCCTTTCGAGCGGAGACAATTCGGATAACTCCATCCGCTTCGCGGAAACAATGGCAGATCATCAGCAGGCGCAATTTTGAACTTGTTCCTAATAGTAAAAAGCGATCTTCCCATTCGGAATGTTCGTTATCGTAGAACTCAATGGCGTTTTCGTCGTAGAAAACCGATTGCGCCTCTTCGAATGTGATCCCATGTTTTCGCTCGTTGGTGCGCGCTTTCCTTGGATCCCATGTGAAGCGGAATCTGCTCATACTTACATTGTAGTTACGCGTCAAACACGAATTCAAGAGCAGGTTTTGGCGTGGTTCCGTTCTGCATTTTCCTGCGCTGATTACAGGATATTCTGCGTTCGCCCGGTCAGTCGCGGGTGTGACGTGAAGATCAAAGCGGAGCTTTTCAAGAGTGCGTTCCAAAGCGGGAGCTTTGGAACGAGGAGAAGACGGCATCGGCCATCAACTTGGCGTGGTAGCTTGAGGATGGCATGGACTGTTTTTGGCGATGAACAGCCAAAGCGGCGTCTGCCCGCCGCCGCACTCCACAGAACTGGGATGGCTTTTGGTGGTTTGGGTTAGAGGGGCTGGTAGTTGCTGGCGCGGTAGAATGGTGTGAACCATGTGCCCGGTTTGATGTGTAAACTATGTCTGAAGCCGGTGCCGGGTGTATTCAAAGTAACTTTGATGAAGGAAGTTGACATGAAAGTATCGCGCAGGCGTTTTCTGGCGGGTGCGACTGTTGCTGGAGCGGCGTTGACGACTTTGTCGCGTCCGGCGCGGGCGCAGGCCGCTAACGACAAGCTGAATATTGCGGTGGTTGGCGTCGGCGGTATGGGTGCTTCGAATTTGCGGGCGGTTTCGGGGGAGTACATTGCGGCGTTGTGCGATGTGGATGATGACTATGCGGGGAAGGTGTTTGCTGCGTTTCCGGAGGCGAAGCGGTACAGGGATTATCGCGAGATGCTTGCGAAGGATTCCGATCTTGATGCGGTGGTGATTGCTACGCCGGATCATACGCATGCGGTGATCTCGGCGGCGTGCATGCGCGCGAAGAAGCATG
>CALEZK010000421.1 GCA_937928585.1 uncultured bacterium
GGAGTATACCATGCAAGTTTCGGTCAGGCAAGCGGATTGAAATTCATAAACTATTTGGAGAAAACAAGATAGGAGTTCACCAAGCAAGGAAATCGCTATGGATCGGATTCCCGTCAACCCACACGAATACTCAGCCGTTATTATCAACGAAGAACGCACATAGCTGGTTGTTTTGCTTTCCTCCTTTGACGCCAGTGCGCGGGCCGCACCCCTCTCAACCCCATACCCACGGCCCGCGCGCTGGCCTGCTTTCGGGCAAGGTCAAGCAACCCGATTCAACGTCCGCCGCGCGAACATTCCAATTCGCGTGTCGAGAAATCCCAACGCATCGAGACGCCCTTCGACCTTCGCCGCAAACGTCTCCAGCGTATCCGTCGCGTCAATCCAAATACGACGAAGCGCAAATCGGTCGCATCCGATAACGTTGTATCCGTACCGATTCGAACAAGCCACTTCGCAGCCCGCCTCTTTTACCAGCGCAATACTCGTATCGTCGTAGTCCGCGCTCGTCCCGTATGGATACGCAAAGTACCGGACCGCCTTGCCCAATTCATCGGATATGCGACGGCAGCACTCGATGATCTCAACGCGCTGCGCCGCAGCATCGAGATGGCTCAAACGCGGATGGGTCAAGGTGTGACCGCCTATCGCAATCCCCATCGCGTCAAGCGCGCGCACTTCGTCCCACGTCATCAGCGTACCGTGTCTGGGCTCCGCATCGGTTATGAGAAGTCCGCCAAGTTTGTCGGTAACGATGAAGACAACCCCGGGAATGCCATGCTTGACCATTATCGGCCCTGCGTTGGTCAAATTGTCGCGGTAACCATCGTCCAACGTGACCGCGACGCCCGGTCGCGCTTCCGCGGCATCATCGAGCGTGTTGAGGGGCATGTGCTCGGCGAGCCATGCCATCTGTTCCTCAAAGTTCCGCGGCGTGACGTTCATCGCGTGATCGAGTTGACCGACGGAGTGGTAAGTTAGAATCCGCGATGGCGGGCGGGGTTGCGGCAGCAATGTGCCAAGATAAAGCGAACCGCGCTTGACCGTCCGCTTGATGACAGTTCGTATCGGTGATGGCATATCGTTTGTATCAGGCCGCGAACGCGCCACGGCGCGCACGTATCACTCCCCACAAATAACCAGCCGCATAGGCGGCGTACGCCCCAAAGCGCAGGATCTTTCCTTCGCCCAGCGCCTTCACAAGTCGCAATGGAAAGCGCGCCACACGATACCACAGCGGACGCCTCGGCACGAAGGAAGCGTCATGCAACTTTTCGTGTGTCTCATACACCGATTCGGGCTGAAATTTCTGTGCATACGCCGATCCATATCCATTGCGAAAAAACTGGCGAAGCAGTTTTCGCCATGTGCCCGGCAATGGATGATAGATTCGCGCGTTCGGCGCAAGTACCACGCGATAACCGGCATCGCGAAGCCGTACGCGAAGATCCGGATCAAGCCCGCGAATGATGTCTTCCCGTTCCCCGCCGACTGCGTCAAACACCGCGCGCGGAATCGCGCAACATCCATGACACGCCAAATCGCTGTCGGTGACATCGTCAACCACAGGCGTGTTGAATCGGGGGAACTCTTCTGCCGCGCGTTGTTGAAACGGCGTCGCATCCAATGGGGTGACGATACTCGCCCCCGCCATGCCAATTTTGGGATCGGCCAACACGACGCGCACGAGCGTCTCAAAAACAGTTGGATCCGCCAGCTCGCTGTCATCGTCGAGGATCAGCAGTATCCTGCCCTGCGATTGCCGCGCGCCCTGGTTGATGGCCTTGCCCTGCGGAGCGACACCCTGAATGACGTGCACGTCGAAATCGCGAAAGGTCTGCGCGTCGACGCTCTTAAGCAATCGCGGCACACAACCGTTCCGGTGCCCGTCCCAGGACGGAATAATGACCGACACCGTCGGCGGATGTTCAACATTGCTCATCGCGCCGGAGTATAGGTGCGCGGTTTCGCCCAAGCAAACGGCCAACGCATGAAGTGGCCGGGTAGGCCATTACTCCGGGTCGCTGTTGGTACCGCGCCCGCCCTTGCTCGCTGCATCCGGAAAGGGGAATCGATCCGGCAGCACAGTCACCTGCGTGCAGAGTCCATAGGATCCACCTGCCGGACTCGGCATCACGACTTCCACGTAATACGCCGCCCATCCGGTGGCCGGCGTTGTAAGTTTCGCTGACACCGTTCCCGCTCCAGCAAGATCTTCGCTCACAAATTTCGCGTTGCGAAAGTCCCGCGAGGGCGCCTCGGCCTTCCAAAGTTTGGCCTTTCCTTTGTCGTTCGACCAGGTCACGCTAAGCGTATTCTCCGGCCCAAGCGACCAATCCATCGTCGGCATTTTCTCGCCCGTCAATACGGAGTTGTACATGGCCTTGATCGCGGAAAGCCCGCCCGCGTTAATGTCGTGCTTGGTGTTCGCGCAGTAGTAGAGATATTTCTCCCCCTTCAGATAGGGAAAATAATTGTTCGCCGAATCGACATTCCAATAGGGATCGTTCGTCCCAAGCACAACGAGCTTCGGGAGCGTCAACGTATCGCAATAGGAAAACGGATCGACGACCGAACGCAGCTTGATCCCCGCTTCGGTGTCGGCGTACGCATGTATTCCGCGCTCGGTGTAGTCCTGGATCTCTTTGCTGAATTCACCATAGCTCGCAAGCTGCAATTCCGATTGCGGCACCATGTTCAACATGTCAATCACCACCGGCGCAATCGCAACCACTCTCGAATCCGCAACCGCCGAAAGCCAACTCGTCCAGCCGCGCTTGGATCCGCCGAGCATCATGAATCCCTTCACCTCCGCGCCGGCCTTCTCTTTGGAAACCGCAACCACCGTATCCATGGCGCGCACCGCACTCTTCACCATCGGCAACAACAAAGGCCAATCATCTCCCTCCCCCTTCAAATACTTCTCAAAGGTCAATGAAATGATTGCGTCTTCCTTGAGCCCATCGAACAGCGGCTGATTCGGCACCTGCTCAATCACCGCGGTGATCGTGCCCGTACTCTGCGCGATCTGCTGCATGATCTTGGCCTCGCCGGATTCAAAGCGCGGACCCGTATTCGTATTGTCGCCACCCGAAACAAGCAGCATCGCCTTGTCGTATTTCACTTCCTTCGGCTGAAATACCGTAAGCCAATGCGTCCAGACGATTCCCTGCCACGTTTGCGAAGTGAGCCGAATCAGATGAACGGTGCACTCACCCGCCGCTTGACTCGCCGTGATTTCGTACCGATACGTGTCGTCAGGTTTCTTCACATAGCTAACAAGATCCGCGCGCGCCGCGACGGACAGCGAAACAGAAAGTAAAACGATCGCAGCCTTGACGCAAATCACCCGAAAGGAACCCAACGATGCAACGTTCACGGCAAGTTACCTCCTATAAGAATCAACACAAAACGGCAGCAACTGACCGGTAAGTATACAACTATCTTCGCCTGACGCAACCCCCCACCCCAAGACTGTCACCCACATCGGGACTGTCACCCGCGCAAAAAAACTACATCCCTCTCCAATCAAACTAAACACGCGCGGGTGGCTGTCCCGCCCAAGCCCAAGCCAAACCCAAGCCAAGCCCACCCCGGGACTGTCACCCGCGCAAAAAAACTACATCCCTCTCCAATCAAACTAAACACGCGCGGGTGGCTGTCCCGCCCAAGCCCAAGCCAAACCCAAGCCAAGCCCACCCCGGGACTGTCACCCGCGCAAAAAAAACCTACATCCCTTTCCAATCAAACTAAACATGCGCGGGTGGCTGTCCCGTCCACACCCAAGCCCAAGCCGCCCAAGCCCCCCAAAATCTGCTACCATCCAAGCCAAACGCAGGAGCACCCCAATGCCCGATATCCTCCCGGAAGCCATCGAACACTACGCCGACACACATTCCACCAGTCGCGGAAAAATATTCGAAGAACTCGCCCTGGAAACACGCGAAAACATGGCCATGCACGTCATGCAGGTAGGAAATCTCGAAGGCGGCTTCCTGAAAATGCTCGCCCAACTCAGCCACGCGAAACGCGTACTCGAAATCGGCACCTTCACCGGCTACAGCGCCCTCTGCTTCGCCGAAGGCCTCCCCGCGGACGGAAAAGTCATCACCTGCGACATCGACCGCAAAGCCACCGCAATGGCCCAACGCTACTGGGCAAAAAGCCAGCACGGAAACAAAATCGAACTCCGCCTCGGCCCAGCACTCAATACCATTGCCACCCTCGACGGCACCTTCGACCTCGTCTTCATCGACGCCGACAAAGGCAACTACATAAACTACTGGGAAGCCGTCCTCCCCAAAGTCACCACCGGCGGCCTCATCATCGTCGACAACGTCCTCTGGAGCGGCCGCGTAGTAGACCCCCAAGACGAACTCGACCACGCCGTCCACCAATTCAACCAACACGCCAAAAACGACGACCGCGTAGAAACCATCATGCTAACCGTAAGAGACGGCATCACCCTCGCCAGAAAAAAGTAAATCACTCAGCCCCCCACGAACCGTCATTCGGACTCTATATGGACTGCTGTAGTCCGCCGCGGCGGACTACAGCTTTTGTTGAGCGAGCTTGCTCGCGGTTTCAAAGCCAACTAACACCGCAAAAATAAAATACAACCGCACAAACACAACTCACGAACCCTATTGCGCCCTTTGCGTATTTTTGCGGCCATAAAGAGCCCCATTAGCCGCTCGCAACGAAAGAGCATACAGCGTTGGATACCGAAGGTACATCCGTTCTCCAAGTTAGTCCGCACAATCGGACAAAGCCATGCGTCGGCAAAGCGAGCGCCCCACACCCAGTCATTCCGAACGCAAAGCGAAGGTATCTACTACCCTCAACGGTTCACCACGCCCTCCTTTCCCCGATCCCATCGTGCTCGTGCGCGTGCGCGTAATCGTAATCGAAATGGCAGGAAGAGCGTCCGCAACGAAGGTTTTGTTCTGATCGCACGACGATTGGCAATGAATAGAAATAATAACGTTCAGAACAACCGCATAGAATCCCCC
>CALEZK010000422.1 GCA_937928585.1 uncultured bacterium
TGAGCACCTTCGCGTGCGCACATCGGAAGGCTCTCGCTTGAATCGCCTGTTTCGTTTCCTAGCCGAGACGAGCAGCGAAGTTGCGGCGCTGCGAAGCCTGTCTGCTCTGCCGCTTGCCATTACCCTGGTGGCTGGGTTGGCCGATGTCTGGGCGGGAATGCTGCTCTTCGCGGCATTTGGTCACAATGTGACCTTCGCGGTAATGGCCGCTGTCAAGGGCTTGCATGCGATCACCAGCGCGATACCGATCACGCCGAATGCGACGGGAATTCCGTATCTGACGGCGGCAATCCTGCTGCATGAGGTGGCGCATGTGCCTTCAGAAGTTCTGGCTGCGGCGATTGCGTTGAGCGTTGCGATCAGCAACATCATTTTTTGGGTGTCGGCCAGTGCTGCGCTTGCAACCTTTCGGCGGAATCCCTAGTCTGTGACATACTGAGTCTGGAGGTAGTTTCATGCGATTGCGAAACGCGTCTCGGCACTTGTTCCATACGGGATGCGTGCTGCTCCTTATTCTGGGAACGAACTCGTGTCCGCGGACCGGCTTGGGAACCACACGCGAGACGATTGATGTCGACGGAACAACCCGCACCTATTTGCTGCACAGGCCACCTGCGGCGGAGAAGGGCGAAGGCTTACCCCTGCTGATTGCATTGCATCCGTTTACGGGATCGGGCAAAAGCATGGAGCGGTTAACAAATTTCAGCGCAATCGCTGACCGGGAAGGGTTTCTCGTTGCGTATCCGGATGGGAAACAGCGCGTGTGGAATTCCAACCCTGATGCCCCGTCGAGCATCGTTGGTGAACCCGCCGACGACGTGGCGTTTCTGTCGGCGCTCATCGATGAATTGGTTGATAGACACGGCGCGGATTCTGCGCGCGTCTATATTACGGGCGCCTCGGCAGGCGGGCTTATGGCGCATCGCGCCGCCGCGGAACTCACAGATAAGCTCGCGGCCGCGGCATCGGTGATGATTACTTTGCCGAAAGCTTTTCCGGATTACGTTGAACCCAAGGCTGCACTTCCCTTTCTCATGATCCACGGCAAGGCCGATCCGTTTTTTCCCTGGGAAGGCGGCGTGGTTGACGAAGGACCTTCGCGAAGCAACGAATACCTGAGCGTCGCGGATTCGCTGGGATACTGGATCAACAACAACGGCGCCTCCACCGATGGCGTAAAGGAAGAGTTGGACGATACCGATCCCAATGACGGCACGACGGTCTTCCGCGAGACGTATGCCGCCGGCGATGCCGACGCAGAAGTGATCCTTTACGGTGTACGCGGCGGCGGCCACACCTGGCCAGGCAGCAATGACATCTTTCCAACCTTCCTAGTCGGAAAGACGTGTCAGGATATCGATGCTTCGGAGATTATTTGGGATTTCTTCGCGCAGCACTAGGAGAAGTACAGCAAATGCATTAGAATATGACCATCCAACCGCTCATTAAATCTTGAACTAACGTACATCATTTCTTTTGCCAAGAGTGGCGACCCACTTTCTGAAAGCAAGGCACTGCAAAATTTGCAGACAGCATGTGGAACTCTGCCAATAGAGTCTGTGTCTAATATTGTGGAGATCCTGACAAGTCAAATTGGCGGCGAGCTCTATCTTGACACCAATGAAGTGCATCTTCATGATACTGAACACCTTGCAATCTTTTTATAGTTGCGATATCTCGGGAGGGGACGGGGTGGGATGACGGGGCAAAGCCCAGAAGACGCTAACGCAACTGACACTGCCAAGAGGACGCGCGACCGGGACGTAAAGTCCGAATTGGTGCCCCCCCCCGAGGCGCGAGGATTTGGCGGTGTCACCCTATTGGCAATTCTGCTTGTGAACGCTGCGTTGCGCATGTACCAAATCACGGCACCGCCAGTTGACTTCCAGTCTTGGCGCGCAACAGCCACACTCATGGT
>CALEZK010000423.1 GCA_937928585.1 uncultured bacterium
GAAGACTCGACTGCCGCCCCGCGCCGCTATCGCCGCGCGCGCGGCAGTTCTGCCGGCAACGACGCAGATACCACAAAGTCCGGCGCGACCGTATAGTCGGTCTGCGGGACTATTCTGCGCGGGGGAATGTGTTTTCCTGAGGGCGGCCCGAAGTGGCCGCCCTTTTTCGTTCGATAGCAGCGAACAATGACCGTAGCGCGCGAACGCGCCGAGGAAACAAGGAGTCGCGGCCCATGGACCGCCTGTGGAACACGATACGCGAGGAAGTACAGCATGACGCCGGTGAAGAACCGTTGCTGGCGAACTTCCTGTATGGGGCCGTGCTCAACCACAAGTCCCTCGAAGACGCAATAACTTTTATGCTCGCCGCGAAGTTGGAAAGCACAACGATACCGGCCATCGCAATGCGCGACCTGCTCGAAGAAGCCTTCGACAATGACCCCGGCATCGGGAAAGCGATCCGAACCGATATTCGCGCAGTGAAGGACCGCGATCCCGCGTGCAGGGGCTATTCCACGCCACTCTTGTATTTCAAAGGCTTTCATGCCCTCCAATCGTATCGGGCCGCGCACTATTTCTGGGCGCGCGAACGTTACCATCTCGCGCTGTTTCTCCAGAGTCGCGTTTCGCAGACTTTCGGTGTCGACATTCATCCGGCAGCGCGCATTGGCTGCGGCGTGTTCATGGACCACGCGACCGGCATCGTCATCGGCGAAACTGCCGTCGTGGATGACAACGTCTCCATGTTGCACGGCGTTACGCTCGGCGGAACCGGAAAAGACAAGGGCGACCGGCATCCGAAAGTGCGGCGCGGCGTGCTCATCGGCGCAAACGCGACGATTCTGGGCAACATCGAGATTGGCGCGGGCGCAAAGGTTGGCGCGGGCAGCCTCGTGTTGAAGCCTGTGCCACCGCATTGCACCGCAGTCGGTGTGCCGGCGGAGATCATCAAGGGCAGCAAGACGGGTCAGGCCGGACTCGAAATGGATCACAACATCGAGTCGTTTCATGGCGATGGCATCTAGTCCGGATTTTTCACCGCTTGATACACTTCGAACCAGAAGAATGAAGCTTTGATGCGGTGAGATATGCGGGCTAGTCCCGCGGCCAGGTGTTCGCACTTGCGCCTTATGTCATTGCGCCGTATCCTATCCGAATTCTGAGTTGGGCATACCAAGGAGCTTTACCATGCCGAAGCAGAAGGGCAAGTACCGTTTTTCGTTTGGACCGTGGAACATTTCGGAGGGCGCAGATCCGTTCGGCCCCGAGGTGCGCACGCCAATCGCGCTAGCAAAGAAGATGCGTATCGCGAAGCAGTTGGGTTTCGACGGCATGCAATTCCACGATGACGACGCGGTGCCGGACGTCGATAAAAAGTCTTCCTCCCAAATCGCGAAGGAAGCAAAGCAGATAAAGAAGATGCTCGACAGCGAAGGTCTTGTTGCCGAGTTTGTCGCCCCGCGCCTATGGTTCGCGCCGGAGACTATCGACGGCGGCTACACGAATAACTCCGCAAAATTGCGCCAATACGCCATTGAACGCACGAAGACAGCCATCGAAATCGCAAATCATCTGGAAACGAATTCAATGGTGCTGTGGCTCGCGCGAGAAGGCACCTACATTCGCGAAAGCAAGAACGCGCGCAAGCAGGTGTTGCAGATTCGCGACGCGATCAATGAGTTTCTGAATTACGACCCGCGGCTTCGCATTATGATCGAGCCAAAGCCGAACGAACCCGTCGACAGTGCCATCATCTCCACTATCGGCCACGCAGTAGGCATCAGCTATATGACCGATGATCCCACCCGTGTCGGCGTGTTGTTGGAAACGGCGCACTCGCTATTGGCCGGACTCGACCCCTCAGACGATATGGGATACGCACTCGCTCACGACAAGCTTTGGAGTGTGCACCTCAACGATCAAGGCGGTCTCAAGTTTGACCAGGATAAATCGTTCGGTTCGAACAATCTTCGCGTCGCCTTTAACCAAATCCGCGTGCTCGAAGAGTATTCCTTTGGTCAGGCCGGCGAGTGGGTCGGCCTTGACGTCAAGGCGATGCGCACGCAGAAGCAGGAACGCGCCACGAAACACCTGTCGAACAGCTTGCAGACCTTCAAGTTTCTGCTCGATAAGGTTGTCAACATGGACCAGAAAGTCGTCGGCCAGTGCATCGCGCAGCGCGACTACGAAGAGCTCGATCGCTATATCCTTTGCCACTTGATGGGAAAGCGCTACTAACATTTTCGCATTGGAGGGCGGGCCGAATGCCCGCCCTCCAATGCGTACTGCACTCCGGATGCCAACTATGATCGGCGTCTACATACACATTCCGTACTGCCGCACGATATGCCCCTATTGCGATTTCGTGAAACGTCCAACGAAGGGTGCTGTGCCAAGCGAGTTCATCGCCGCGTTGTCCCGCGAGATCGAAGCCTATGAAGGCCCCCGCGAAGCGGATGCGATTTTCTTTGGCGGCGGCACGCCTAGCCTGATCGCGCCCGAATCGCTCGAATCGATTCTGTCGTTGGTGCGCCGTGTTTTTGCGGTGCAGCCCGGCGCTGAGCTGACGCTGGAAGCCAACCCCGATGATGTCACCGCGGAACTCCTCGATTCATGGATCGCGTTGGAGGTGAATCGCGTCAGTCTTGGTGTTCAAAGTTTCAATGACGCCGCGTTGCAGTACCTGGGCAGGCGTCACGACGCAGAGTCCGCTCGTGGCGCGTGTGCCCTTGTTGCCGAACGGTTCACGAACTGGAACATCGATCTCATGTTCGGTGTCCCGCCTTATGATGCGTGGCGTGCTTCGCTTGCGGAGTGTGCGTGCATCGGCTCGCCCCACGTCTCGGCCTATGGCCTCACCTATGAGGCGGGCACGCCCTTCGGCAAACGCGCAAACGAAGCTATCGATGATGAAGCGTATCTGACGCAATACAAGGATTGTCTGGAATTGCTTTCCGGTGTCGATCGGTACGAAGTCTCCAATTATGCGCGTCGCGGATTCGAGTGCGTGCACAATCTCCACTATTGGCGAAATGAAGAATATGCGGGGTTTGGACCGGGGGCCTATTCGTTTCTGAATGGCGTTCGAGCGCGCAACCACGTGAAATTGGAGTCCTACCTTGAAGACCCCTGCGGGAAGTCGGAGTCGCTCGCGCTATCCGAAGAAGAAGTCCGCGTCGAAACGGTGATCCAGCATTTGCGCCTTCGGGACGGAATCTCGCGGGCCAGTTATTTCAGACGTTTTCAACGCCATCTCGACGACGATTTTGGCGGGTCGATTCGCGCGCTCACGGCAGCGGGCCTGCTCCTGGACGATCGAGACTCCATAGTCCCCACCGACAAAGGGTTTGATCTGAACAATGAGATCGGCCTCGCGCTCGTGAGCGTCCCCGCCTGACGCACCGAACCATCGAAACAAAAAAAGGGGTGACCCAGAAGGCCACCCCAGAATCTCAATCCAAAGCCGTTTACTGGCTCACTTTGCCCTTGTTCATAAACACGTATAGACCTTGTTTGCCCGGCGCGACGATATCTTTCCATCCGTTCTTATCGATGTCTTCCGCCCAAAGATAGATGCCGCTGCCCGCGTGGTCTTCGTGGTTGCCGTAGTCGAGCGTGTGGCGAATAAAGTTTCCACCATTGATCTCGTAGTAATACAGACCAATCGGATCGCGCGCGCCGGGATCGTTCCAGCCATGCGCGCGGAATCGCTTCCCGGTTACGAGTTCCAGTTCATCATCGTTATCAATGTCGACCAACTGAATCTCGTGAAACTGCGATCGGTTCGGCTCGATATCATGCTTTTCCCAGGAGCGCGCGCCGTTCGCATCGACTTTTTGTTCCCACCATTGCAGGCCATAGTCATGGCCCATCCCAACGACGATGTCGTTCTTGCCGTCCTTGTTCACGTCATGCGTGAGAATGGGGCAGCTTGCCATGCCAAATGCGAACTCCTTGTGCATTTCCCATTTGCCGCTGTACGGATCTGCGGGTGCTTCGAGCCATCCATGGCTCAAAATTATGTCCGGCCGATTATCGCCGTTAAGGTCGCCGTAGCCAATGCCATGCCCTGCGCCTTCCTCCAGGATCAGCGTTTCCTTGAACTTGCCCGTGCCCTTTCCGTTTTCATCGCGGATCAGTTTGAATATCCACACGCCGCGCGTGTTCGGAATGATCTCTATCTCGCCATCATTATCGATGTCGTAAAAGCATGGACGCTCAACATTGCCGGTTTTCTTAATCTCGTGCGTGGTCCATTCCACAGGCTGGCCCTTCGGGTTTTCGCGCCAAGCCAGCGTCTCGCCAAACCATCCGCCCGTAATGATGTCCAGATATCCGTCACCGTTCACGTCCATCGGATAGTTTGAGAAATCATCGTAGTAGTCGTCTTCGCGGCGAATCGAGCAGACCTTGTGTTTCTTGGTGAAGTCCGGCCCTTCCCACCAGTATTCGCCGGAGTAGATATCGATGGATCCGTCGTTGTTCACGTCAAAAGCCGACGCCGCCTCGTAAATCGACTCCGCGGAAATCTTGGTCCGCTCGAACGCCAGCACGGCATCCCCTTCCTGCGCGGCGGCTATCAACGACAACATCAGCAGTCCTTGCACCATGAAAGAAACCTCCCGGAACGTTTAGTCCGATTCTAGCCCACGTCATAGTATCCCAGAAAACCCGGAGGAATCACCGCCCGATTCCTGCACCGGCGTCAGATTCCGATTCGACGGATTTCCTCCAATAGTGCATGCAAGTGCTTCTCCTCAATCAAGGGATTCAGCAGCGTCACCCGCAAATAGAGCCCTTTTGGCAGGCGCGCCTGAACAATGTAAAACGCCCCGGAATTCACAAGCTGTTTGCGAATCGCCGCGTTCAAACCATCAAGCTCGGTCGCCCCTTCGGGCGTATAGCGAAAGCAGACGATGTTGGTGTCCGGCTGGATGGCCAGTTCAAAATCTGAAGCGTCAATCAGCATTTCCGCGAAGCGTCGCGCAAGGTCATATTGCCGGGTGACGTAGTCCGCGAAATAGTTCGTGCCGTAGCACATGAGCCCCGCGTATACCTTTAGGCATGCCATCCGCTTCGTGCATTCCATCGTGCGATGACCCAGGTTGTACCATTCTTCCTGCGCGCTTTTCTCAATCAGATAAGATGCGCGGTCATCGAAAGCGCAAAACGAATGCGCGCTGTCGCGGAACAACACGCCGGTCACAAGCGCCGGCATCAGCATCATCTTGTGCGCATCGAAGACCACCGAGTCCGCGCGCCCCGAGCCGTTCAACAGATACCGATACTTCTCGCTCAGTCCCGCGGGCCCGCCATGCGCTGCATCCACGTGAAGCCACAGCCCATGCGTCGCGCAGAAATCCGCCATCGGCGCAATTGGATCGTGCGTTCCCGTCGCTGTCGTACATGCGTTTGCCACTACGCACACCACGCGACGCCCCATCGCCTCCGCGCGGCGCATCGCATCCGGTAACGCGTCTACCCGCAGACGAAACGCTTCGTCGCTGGGCGCGGCGACCGCTGCCGCTTCGCCCCAACCCATGATCTTAACAGCGCGCTTCACCGAGTAGTGCGCCTGATCCGAAACCAGCACCGCAGGCTTTGCCTCACCCATTTTTTCTTGCATCGCTTTTCGCATCGCAAGCATTGCGGTAAGATTGCCGACCGAACCGCCCGAGGTGAGCACGCCGTCGCAACCCTCGTCGAATCCCACGACACTGCCCATCCACTTCACGATGGCGCGTTCCATCGCAACCCCGGGCATGCCCATTTCGTATACGGCCATGCCATTGTTTAGAAAAGAAGCAACGAAATCGCACAATGCCGCCATTGGCAAGGGACCCGGCACCTGGTGCCCCATGTAGTGCGGATGGTGGAGGTGGTTCGCCTCCATCACCGTCTGCTTAAGGAGCGCGTTCAGATCCGCGGCAGGTTCCGCCGGAAACGACTGCGGCCAACGCGCGACCATGGCCTCCGGCTCCACCCACGGGAGCACAGGCAGATCACTACCGTGTGCCGCCTGGCCGAGATAATCCGCAAGCGTGTCTACCACGGCATGCCCGCGCGCGCGAAACTCTTCCTCGTCAAACCCGTGCATAAACTCTCCCTCAAACCCGCAATTCTCACCCGAAAGGGCAGCGTAGTCAAAGCAATTCCGGAGGGCGGGTTTCTAACCCGCCAAAAGCATGTAGATTGGGCGATAGCAGGTCGGGCCAAAAAACTACGGCAGCATCCCATCGATGCTGCCGTAAATAATCAGAAACTCTTGCGGTTTAACCGTTGTTGGGTTGTGCCCGGCGCTGCAACAGCAATTCAAATTGCTTGATTCGGAGATCGAAGAAGCTGAACAGCTTCTCGTAAAGCTCCTTGCTCGACGCCGCGATAATCGAACGGTGATTCGCGACGCTGCTGTCGAGCAGCATCACGTCATCCAGCGAATTTCCAAATGCATCGGTTACCACGCAACCCGCCTCGCGCGCAATCAGCAGCGACGCGGCGATATCATACGGTGCAATGCCCAACACGGCACCGCGACCGGCGTTGATAAAATGATCCTGCACAACGCTCGGTATATCCCGCAGAAATCGATTCGCAAAGTCGATGCACGCATCATACTGGCACGTCAACAGCCGCGTCAGGCTGTATGACGTGCTGTTGCAGGCAAAGAAGCCGCCTTTGAGGCTCGTAAGATCGATCAGCTTCGCCGCGGTAGGGAAAATCAACTCCGCCGGCCGCGCAGGTACCGTCATGGACCACGACACCGTCTCCAGATTCGTATTGCGCGACAGCTTCGGTTTCTTCACCGCGCCATCGGCATAGATCCGCGCACCTTTGCCGCGCTCGGCGTAAAACGTGCGCGGATGAAGAATCTCCATTACGCAGCCGTTGTCGATATCAATAATCCGGGGCCGCTCGATCACCCGCGTGCTGGCGACCGAAATCACGCAGCTTTCAAAGCCGCTTTTCGCCGCGCGCGAGCCGTCAATCGGATCCACTACCAACAGATGCTGCGGCTGTCCCGTCGTGAACGTCGCATAGCCCGCATCTTCGGAGTAATACGCCACCGGCATCTTCGCCTCGCGAAGATAGGTGAGCAGCGCCTTCTCCGCCACCTTGTCTAACTGAAAGGTCGTGTCGCCGCTCTGGGCGTTTCCAACAACTTCCCGGCCCTTCGCCTGACGCACCAACGGCTCAACCGCCACGCGCACCGCATTAGCCACATCAAACAGGAACTCCCGCGGCAGAATCTTCGCGCGCGGGTTCGCTGGACGCCCAGGCGTCACCAAAGACGGACGCGATATCGGCGTGGCCGCGCGCGGCCGTTCCTTTGGCGGTTCCGGTTTGGGAATGGGGCGAAGGC
>CALEZK010000424.1 GCA_937928585.1 uncultured bacterium
GCGGCGCAGATTAATGTCACGGAGAGTGTGAAAAATCCGGGCTTCGACGCGCAGACGAATATCGTGGGCACCATTAATCTTTTGGAAGCGTCGGTTCGCACTGGGGTGAAACGTTTTATTTTCTCGTCGACGGGTGGCGCGATCTACGGTTCGCCGAAGAAGCTGCCCGCGGGCGAAGATACCGTGCCGGAGCCGCTCAGTCCGTATGCGACGAGCAAGCTGGCGACGGAAGAGTACATCAAGATGTACAGCAGGACGCATCCGCTGACGTATGTGGTGCTTCGCTACTCGAACGTGTTTGGTCCGCGCCAGGTGCCTCATGGCGAATGTGGCGTGTGCGCGGTACTCACGGAGCTGATGCTGAAGGGCAAGCAGCCGACGCTGTACGGATTTGGCGATCCCATTCGCGATTATATTTATGTCGGCGATGTGGCGCGCGCGAATGTGCTGGCGCTGGAGCGTGGCGACAATCTCATCATGAATATTTCGAATGGCACGGGCACGACGGTGAACGAGATTTTTGATGCGTTGAAAACCGTGCTGAGTTTTCCGGAGGACGCGCTGCGCAAACCGCTTCGTCCGGGTGAAGTGCAGGCGATCGTGTGTGACAATACGCTTGCGAAGAAAACGCTCGGCTGGGCGCCGTCGGTGGGATTGCAGGAAGGGTTGCAGGCGACGATTGATCACGCGCGGGGATAGTTTCCGCGCGCTATTCGCTTAAGAAGGCAGATAGCGCGTGGTAATAGATGTCGTACGCCTCGACCTGCGGCAAATGTCCCACGCCCGGAATTTCGACAAGTTTCGCACCGGGGATTGCGCGTGCTGTTTTCTTTCCCAACTCGCCGTAGTCGCCGAGTTTTTCGGCGTTGCCTGGCGCGGCGTATGCTCTGCCCACTGCAGTGCGATCGCGTGAACCGATGATCAACATCGTTGGCGTTGTCACGTTGGAAAACTCATAGACGACCGGCTGAGTAAAAATCATGTCATATGTAAGCGCGGAACACCATGCCACTCGCGGGAATTCGCCGTGTCGCGTCCACCCCGCCGTGGCATCAATTAACGCGTCATACTCCGGCCTCCATTCACCTGCGAAATAGTTTTCCTGCTGGTACGCGCGAATACTTTCGGGTGTTGCGCGCAGCTCGTCGGCGTACCACGCATCCACACTGCGATACGGCACGTATGCCTTGTAGTCTTCGAGGCCGATGGGATTCACCAACACGAGTTTGTCTGTCGTCTCCGGATACATCAGCGCGTAACGCGTGGCCAGCATTCCACCCATCGAATGACCCACCACGGAGACACGCGACACACCGACTGCCGCAAGCAGCCCCCGCGTGTTCTCGGCGAGTTGATGAAAACTGAACTGGTAGCGGCTCGGTTTCGAGGACTTCCCGAATCCGATTTGGTCTGGCGCGATCACACGATAACCCGCGGCGCTTAGATCGCGAACAGTCCGTTCCCAGTAAGCCGCGTTGAAGTTCTTGCCGTGCAGCAGCAATACCGCCTTGCCATTGGCGGAGGCCGGGACCATATCGACATAAGCCATGCGCAATCCCTCGCCCTGCGAGACAACGTTGTGAAACATCACGGGGAAGGGATAGGGGTAGTTTGACAATTCAGCGTCGTATGCAGGCCCTTGGGGTTGCGCAACGGCTATTCCGGCGCACAAGCAAGACAACAATACATAACGACGCATAGAAGTACCTCGCAGGCGGCATGGAAGCCGCTTATGTTTCGGTAAACGACCCTACAGCAGGGTTTGTTCCTGGGAAGGAAGGAAGTGGCCGGCTACTCGGGCGAAGGCGCGTCCGTCTGAATGGTTTTGCCGGAACAACGCTTCACTCGCTGCTCGGTCTCCGCCGCGATTGAAATCCAACCATCCCGATCATTCGCGACATGCGCAAAGGTAACCGGTTCCCCGACCGTTAAAGTGACGCGTGACAGTCTCGGAATCTTGTTCTCGGGCCGCAGCGCTTCGAAACACCCGTCGAGATAACACGGCACGACGGGCACTTCCGTTGCTGCCACCAATGCGCCAATCCCCGGACGAAACCGTGTCATGCTGCCGTCACGGCTGCGCGTGCCCTCGGGAAACAGGATGTATCCGCACGGCTCTGCGATGAGCCGCTCGCGCAGCTCCTGCAAGTCGTGCGGACTGCATTTCTTCCGCCACATCGGCAGCGCGTTCAACATCAATGCAGCGAAAGACGCCGTCATCGGGGAATCGAAGAAGACGTCGCCTGCGGCAATGGGAAACACGCGATCGCGATGTCGCCACGACAACCGGCTTGCAAGCACCAGCGCATCGAGATGACTTGAATGATTTGCAACCAGCACAAACGGCGGCTTCGCGGGGATGTGTTCAAGTCCGTGCACGCTGAGGCGGTGCCACACTTTTAGATACGCGCGAATGCCAGTCCAAAACGCCAAGTGTAACCCCGTGGAGATCAACCCATTCTCGCGCTTGAGACTCTTCAGGCTCTTCTGCAGCGGCATGCCCAAGTCGCGGGCCGGCTGGAGTTTCCATTTCTCCATGCGTCAGCCTCCCGATAAGATCCGCTTGACCGGATCCGCGCCGATGCCCACGAAGTAATTGACGTAGTGAAACACCGCGGGCGCAACGAGAATGATGCTGTCGAACCGATCGAGGAAACCGCCATGTCCGGGAATCGATACGCCCATGTCCTTAATGCCAAGGTCGCGCTTGATCGACGACAACATCAGATCGCCGAGTTGTCCGCCGATACTAATCAGTATTCCCAAAGTCACCAGGTGCGGCCACGTCGCCAGTAC
>CALEZK010000425.1 GCA_937928585.1 uncultured bacterium
GTGCTGGAGTCGGCAAAGTCAGGGAAGTGGGAAAAGGTCGGCAAGTAACCAGCAAACCCTTTCGGGCCTGCCGGAACCGCGTACGGGACCGGCAGGCCTGATTCATTTTAGACCCGCACTACGAGTATCATGAGGCGTTCATGCCTCGAGTCCTGGTTCCCGACCAAATGGTGCACCATGCCGATTGACCGCGACGAGATCGAAAAACTGCATGCCGAAGCAAAGCGCATTCGCAAAAATTTTCGCTACATCCAGAAAGACCTGCAGCGTTCTCCCGAGAACATCGATCTCTTGCGCCAGCGCGAACTCCTGAAGAAGCGATACGAACAGATCTTGACCATCCTCTCCGACGCGCGTGAAGCAGAGGGCATGTTGACGGCAGACGTCGCGGACGAGCCGGAAGTGCCGCAGGTCGACATGTCGATCTTCGAGCCCAAACCTTTCGAGGTTCCCGCGTCGGTCTACGTAAAGCCAAGCACGCAAACAGGCAGCGCGCTAGGCGCGTGGATCACTGTCAAAAACCTGCGCATCTTGGTCGCGGTGATCGTCCTGCTCTTTCTCATTCCGTTTTACTACCTCTACTTCATGCGCGAGATGCGATTCTACGAAGTCCCCACGCGCTCGATGGAACCCACGCTGCAAGTCGGCGATCGCATCGTCGCAAGCACGCCGCAGAGCTATGAACGTGGCGACGTTGTCGTGCTTACAGATCCCCAGAATCCCGGCGACTACCTCGTGAAGCGTCTTGTCGCGCTCGGCGGCGATACCGTCGAAGTCGCAAACGGCACGCTCTTCATTAACAATCAACCCATCACCGAGCCGTACATCAAGGAACCAATCAATTACTCGTTCGGACCAACCACCGTCCCCTACGAGGAAATCTTCCTCCTCGGAGACAACCGAAACGAAAGCGATGACAGCCACATATGGCAGGAAGGCCGTGTCTTGTCCGATTTACGCGGACGCGTCTCGTGGATCTACAGCCCATCTGAACGCGGTGGTGGTATAGTCGATTATCAAATTGCGTTCTCAGACGTAAAATCACCAGAATAAGAACCGCACTGGCGTCTGAGATCTCCGCGAATCAAAGCATTGTCAGCGCTGACAACTTAATCGCTCAGATTGAATTCGATTTGAGGGTGCCCCGCATCCAACTCCCCATTTCCCCTGTCATTTCAACGACTTAGCTTCGCTGTGGACTTGGCCCGCATTTTGCTCATTACATCCAAGTCGATTCTTTCGAACTCTGGCTAGGGGTACCGAGTGGGATCAATAGTTTCCGCTCGAACAGCCCGGAGGGTCTCTTGCTCCGATGAAGACTTTACAGACCAACGAGTTTCGCCAGCAGGCGATTTTTCTCCTGCAGGAAATGAGTACTGCCCTGCGTTATCTGTCCACCGAAATTGATGGAGCAATCATAACCAACCGGCAAGTGGATCACGATCTGCTACGGCGCATCTCCCAAGCATTGCAGAAGCAGCAAGGTCACTTGCTGAAGATTGCAGAGAATTCCGATCCTTACCGAATTCGCCGCGAAGCATACGACGGACGGTAAGCGATTATAGGATTGTGGGTCCGGGTGGCGCGTGGAAGCCGAATTGCGCTTCGGCTTCCACGCGTTCAAATTTTTCTAAGACGCCATTCGCGGCGCGGGCTCCGCTTCCGCCTCAAGTTTCGTCATCGGTGGCCGCTGCGCTGCGGCCAGCTCGACGTTTCCCACCATACTCGAGCGCCCGGTCTCGCATACATACCGGCGGCTAAGCAATGCGCACGCAAATCCAAGCGCGCCGGTAGCAATGAAGCATGCGTAAAACCCATAGTCGTGCAGATGGTCGATCACATATCCCGCCGCGATCGGCGTGAACGCGAGCGCCAACGAAGTCAATACGCTCCAGATGTTCGTATACAGGACACGCCGCTCTCTCGGAATATAACCGAGCATCGCGCGGTTTGCCGCGACGTTATACGCGGCGCTGAAAATACTCGCGACGACAAACACCGCCCACAACATCGGCGAAGTGAATCCCGCGCCCGGCGCGAGGAACACGCAACCCACCGCGCACAGGCTATGCCCGAGCATCGACCAAAACATCGCCGACGCGCTGCCCGCATAGTCCGCGAACCTGCCCCACGCCGCGATCGTCAGAAAAATGCCCATGGCGCCCGCCGCCGTCACGGCCATGATGACGCTGGGCTTGAACACCAGCGCATCGCGCATATACAGCACCAGCGAAGAACCCAACAGCAGCGCCAGGCTCGCATAGCCCAACGAAGCGGTGATCACGAACGCCATGAACGGACGATCGCGAAACGCTTCGCGATACCCGCCAAACGATGCGGGTTTTGACGTCGAGATTTGCGCGGCCTCGCCACCGGGAATGAGCGACATCCATAACAGGCTTACCAGCCCCGCTCCGATGCCGATTGCGTACACTAGAAGGAAACGTGTGTCGTTGGGTGAACCCAGCAACAGCGCCGCCTGAATCAATGCAACCGCAACGCTGGTGATCTGCGTGATTGCCGCTTCCATGCTGAAATACGTGCCCCGCTGCACGTCCGGCACAAGCTCGTGCAACCACGGCAACCAGCCGCCGGCGCCGAGCGCGCGCACAACGCAGAAAGCCAACACGGCGCCAATGAGAATGTACTGCGCGTAATGAATTCCCCAGCCGCGTACAAACGGAATGAGAAACACTGCGCATGCAAGCACGTTGCGCATCAACCAACCCACGAACATCACGCGTTTGGGTCCGTAGTGGTTCACGAGCGGCACGGTCAAGCCCACCAGCAACATCGAAAGCGGCATGAACGAAATCAGAAACCCGATCATCGAAGCCTGCATATCGAGCGAACGCGCGAAAAGGATCAACGACGGCCCAACAATGCACTGCCACGAGACCACATTGAAGACAATAAAAAACAGAAAACGCCGGGGACCGGCGTCCAGTTTACTAAGCCCGGATACGAGCGGGATTCCCACAAACTATTCCTTCTGTATAGAGGATTGTTAACACACTGATATCTATGCGCTTCCTTATGCATCCTTTTCAGAGGGCAATCGGTGGCAAATCAGCAGATCCTCTAAACCCGATAGGTTACAGGAACTGCGTGTCGGAATGGTAACGAGGATTCGAATACCGGACATTTCGACCGCCTGCCAGAGCGATCTTGCCCTTCGTAACCCATTTATCGATAAGGACTTGAAAATATCGGCCGGGTGCTATGACGAGTATCGGTTCTTCGGAGTTGGGTCGGGCCGGCGAATGGATCGCCTGCCGCGTTTATGCTTGAGCGCCTCATCCACGCTCGGCAGCAAGTCAGCCGCATCGGCTTTCTTCGCCCGCTTCGCTATGCGTTCCCGCTCCTGGATCTGTGCCATCAATTTGGCGGCATCGCCGAACGCCTTGTTCAACATCAGGCGACAATGAAAGCAGTAGTCCGCGTGCTTCTGCGCCGGACGCTCCTTGCAGGCGGCGCAAAGCCGTTCACTTTCAATCTCATGCGAGAGCAGCGTGCTGCTCTCCACCAACTCGATCACCTTCTCCAGCGGCACGCCGGTGAATTCCGCGATATCCTCCGGTTTGCGGAGCCCGTGCCGCTCGATCGCATCCAGCACGCGATCGCCGTATTCGAGAAACTCGGTATTGCACCGCGCACACAACGTCTTGCCCGGCTGCTCCGCGAAGATCTTCCCGCACCGGGGACATTTAGACAGATTGGCTGGCATCGGTTTTCAGTTCCTCGACGATAGCGTCTACTTTGGCGTGTAGCGTCTCTTTCGTGCCCGTATTCTCGATCACCCAGTCCGCAAGGACAACTTTTTTTTCCGGGGGCACCTGCGCCGCGATACGCCTGCGTGCTTCCGCCTCGGCAATGCCGCGATGCGCCACCAACCTGCGTACACGCTCGTCTTCAGGACACAGCACCAGGATCAACCCGCTGAGATAGTCATCCTTACGGCCATTGTCCGCCAGAAGCGCCGCGTCGATGAAGACCGCGTCGTGCCCCTCCTCGGCGAGGGCCGCACACCGCATCGCAATAGTCATCCCGATCGCCGGATGCACAATCGCGTTCAATCGTTTTAGCGCATCCGCGTCCGCGAACACGCGCGCGCCCACTTTCGCGCGGTCGATTACACCGTCCGTCAGTATCTCGTTTCCAAACGCTTCGATGACACCGGCCTCCGCCGCGCCGCCTGGCGCGATCACTTCGTGCCCAACAGCGTCGGCGTCAATCACCGGAAAACCGTGGTGCGCGAACCGCCGGGCCGCTTCCGATTTGCCGCTGCCCGTGCCGCCCGTGATTCCGAAGATCCGCATGTCAACGCCCGCCGGGGCGCGGCAGGCGCACCGCCGGGCCGCGCGTTTGCGCCAGCGCGATCTTGAGCAGGTTGCCCGCAAGAATCGGCTTCTTCGGCATAATCTCAATCAATCGCTCGCTGCCATCAAAACCGAATATATGTTCGACTTCTTCCATGCCATCGCCGCTCTCACAAACGATGTTTACATCCTCAACGCCACTCGGCACCCGCAGTACGATCGTTTTCAGGTAAATCGGACTGTCGAAAGTAAGATGCACGTACTGTCGATAGCTGCGTTCGTCCTCCTCGCGGAATTTGACCCAGCCAAAACTGATTGGCGTAAATAACGGCGCGCTCAGCATGAACA
>CALEZK010000426.1 GCA_937928585.1 uncultured bacterium
GTCAATCCCAGATTGGAGAGGATGGGCTGAATTACGCCTTGAATATTTGGGCGATCCTTGAAACATGCGAGGCGTTGGCGGTAGTACTCGGCGCGCAGAGCCAGGACCGCGGCGCCGGTGTGCGGGGGGCGGCGCATGCCTTTGCTGTAAACCTTGAAGTCGCCTTTTTGATCGACGACTTTCTTGTCCTTAATCATTCCGCCTTCGGGAAAGATGATCCAGGGGTGTTCACCGGTCAAGAGGGCGTTTACGATGATCTTGTCGCGGTCTGGGTCTTTTGTGGAGACATTGCCCATGGACAGGAGGTACTCGCCAATCTTGCCGACGAACAACTCGGCGGCGGCGAGAGACCAGATTTCCTTTCCGGTGTACTTGTGGAGAATGTACGGCAGCAACACCGTTTCCAGGCGGGTGAAATGGTTCACCACGTAGACGATTGCCATATCGTCCTTCACGTGGTCGATGTTGTGGACCCGGATGTTTGCTTTAATCAGCTTTGTCGCGATGTCCAAAGCCCACTTTGTGGACTTCAGTGCGATAGACCCCATAAGACTTCCTCGGCGACTCCGACAACTTCCCGGGCGTTTAGCCCGACGAGGGATGCACTATAGCCCAACGGTCGCGTGTCAACAAATGCAGGGCAAGGACTAGGAATGGCGTTGTTGCACCTCCGATGCAAGCAGTAGCTTCGTATCTCTTGGGAATAGGCGTTGACTGCCTTGTACTGTGCCGCTAGGATTACACGATTCGACGGAAAAGAAGTGAATCTACCAACGGAGCGAAAGCGACCCATGCGAAAACTGTGCTGCCGCAGCGTTCTGCTTATCCTGCTTGTGCTGCATGCGAACGTCGCTCACGGGGATGAGGGGTTCAAATCGATTTTTGACGGCAAGTCTCTCGAGGGCTGGAAGGCGCCAAACATGAGCTATTGGTCGGTAGAGGACGGCGCAATAACCGCGCAATCGACAGAGGCTAACCCGTGCACGACAAATCAGTTTCTGGTGTGGCAGGGTGGCGACGTAGCCAACTTCGAGTTAAAAGCCAAATTCCGGCTTGTGGACAACAATGGCAATTCGGGCATTCAGTTTCGAAGCAAGATCGATGAAAACGGCATGGGCATCGGCTATCAGGCCGATATTCTTCCGGGCGGTCCGTGGTGTGGCGCGCTTGCGGATGAATATACTGGTCGCGAACCGCTGATGGTGCCGAATGGGCACAAGACCGTGGTCGATGCCGATGGCACGCGCACCTGCACGCGCGTAAGTGACCCGATTAGCTTGAAGAAGGCCGGGGAATGGAACGACTACCACATCATCGCCGAGGGTCACCGCATGATTCTCAAAGTGAACGGCCAGGTGACCGCCGAATTTATCGACAACGATGAGAAGGAATTCGACGCCTCGGGCATTCTAGGGCTTCAACTGCGTTCAGGGCCGCCGATGAAGGTCCAGTTCAAGGATATCCTCCTAAAGCCGCTTCCTTGAAGATATGACTTAGAGATTCTGCATAGCTCTTGGTGCAACCGGGCTATTTCGCGGCACGACTACCGCGCGGGGAAAACGAATGCAACGGGCACGCTGGACGATTCTATTTGCCGCTGTTACCGGGGTGGCTGTGTTTGCGGTCACGCAGATCAGTTACTGGCTTGTGGCAATCGATGCGCCGAGCAAGCATGTGCCGGTTGGGCTGGCATCGCTGGCGATGGACATCTATAGCTACTACTCCTTCATCTGGCAGGCGGCGGGCGGTCACTGGGTATTCAATAATTCGATGACATCGCTGGCGTGCGACCGCGTCTTCTTCAACCTTCAATGGTTGATCCTCGGCAAGTGCATGGGTTGGTTTGGCTGGTCGCCTTTGCTTACGTTTCAGATTTGGCGATTTACGGGATCACTTGTGCTTGTCCTCGCGTTTACGATTCTGGCGATGCAGGTTTTGCCCCGCACTTCGCAACGCATTGTCGCAGTGCTCCTGTTTGCGTTTGGCGGCGGGTTTGGATGGTTTATCGCGATTGTCGGCAGTCTAGGCTATGCGGACACCAGCGATACGCTCGGACTTTCGAATCCCGCCATGGATCTCATCACGCCGATTCATCCGTTTGGACAAATCCTCAAGAACCCACATTATAGCTTGCCGCATGGAACGCTGTTGCTGTTCGTAGCCGCGTATATCCACGCGGAACGCAAGCGCAACATTCGCTGGTATGTTTTCGCCGCGTTTATTGCGTTTATACACGGATTGATGCGCCCCTATGACGTGATCACCCTTTGCGTGCTGATACCCGCGCACATTGGCATTGAGTCCCTGCGCAACGGCTCGATTGAACCAAGGGTAAACCTCAAACGCGCCCTGCCCTTGTTTGCAAGTCTTCCGCTGCTTGGTTACTACTACTACATCTTCTCCATTCACACGGTGTTTGAATGGTGGGCCGTGCAAGGCGTGCAACTGCCAACTTCGTTTGTGTGGCACACGCTTGGCCTTGGATTGGCCGGCGTGCTGTTTCTTTACCGGCTTGCGCACTACAGGAAGCTTCCGTTCAGCGATTCGGCGGAGCGTTTCCTCGTTGTGCTTGCGGCGGTTGTTCTCTTGCTCTATCACGCGAACCACCTGTCCGATTTCTTTTCGTTTTCGCCGCAGATCGGCATTCCGGTGATGGGTCCCATCATTCTGGTGGGCTTGGGTGCGCTGCCCTTGATCCAGGATAAGTGGTTCAAGCGCCGGCCCAATGCTTGGGCGTCCGCGCTAAGTGTTTTCATCGTTATCAATGCGCTCAGCAGTCCATTGTACATTCAGTGGACCGCGAGCATTGGGCAACGAACGCCGCGCAACTACGTGCGGGAGACCGATATGCAGGCGATTAACTGGCTGCAGGAGAATGCGCGCGAAACGGACGTCATACTTTCAAACGACGTGATAGGAGGACGCATTGCGTTCTATGTGAACGCACGAGTCGCGCTTGGGCATTGGGCGCTGACGCCAGAGATACCGTCGTTGAAGAAGCAGTTCGCGCGGTTTGCCGCGGGCGAATTGTCGAGCCGGAAAGCCGAGCGATTTATTGCGGAGATCAATCCGAGGTTCATCTATTTTGCCAACAGCGCGCAATCGGCGCAGGCGCGGTATGTTCGCAGAAATTCGGAGATGACTTTGGTTTTCTCGAATGATGATGTGGCGATCTATGAATTAAATCCGCAGCCGCTTACCGATTTTTCTTCTTTGAAGGCTGTGGCACGGCGTTGATATCGCCCCCATACCCGAGGGCTTTCAGCTCCTCAATTTCTTGCGGAGTCAGCGCGGGCGCCTGGGTTCCGGAATCTGGCGCGTCTTCGTTCCAAATGAAGAACGTGGGTCTTTCCACTTCCTCGGGCAGCACGGGCTTCGCAGGGGACGAGCCGGGGTCGAGCTCTGCGGAGAACTTCTTTCCTTTGACAACATCTCCATCGCCAAGCACCACATCAAACTGACGCGCGCCATTGATTCGCAAGGATATGAGCGCCTTGGGATCGTTCGTGCGCAGGACTATTTCTTCCCGCGCCAACAGCCCGAGCCTGACCTTGGCAGTCTGTTCGTCCCATTTGATGAGGTCGTTGTAACTTAGCGCGCCGCCCAGCAGCAGCTTAGCGGACTGGAAAGAGTCGCTGGTGGTTGCGAACACGTCGCCCTGCCACTCGCCCTCCGGACGCAGAAACGCGATATGCCAGCCTTGTTGATTCTCTTGAAAGAATGCATCGGCCAGCGATTTCATGACGGATAGTTCTTCGGGGTCTTGCTCAATGATGTTGACAGTTTCGTGCGGATCTTTGGCGAGGTGATATAACTCGGCAAGGCCGGACTCTATGCTGCGCAGGTATTTCCAGTCATTATTGCGCACGGCAATATATTTCTGGCGACGGACATAGGCCCATGGCGCGGCGCTTCCTTCGCCCTTTATCAACGGAATGAGGCTTTGGCCGTCGCCGGGTGGCGCAGGCACTCCCGCCACTTCGAGGATCGTGGGCAAGAGGTCTACAAGCTGCACCATATCGCGAATGCGTTTGCCGCCGTGCTCGCCATTTGGAAACTTGATCAAGAGCGGAACTTTTGCCGAACCTTCGTAGACATGTTCATGGACAAACTGACCGTGTTCACCGAACTGTTCGCCGTGGTCCGACGTGACGACTATCATCGCCTGGTCGTATATGCCCATTGTTTTGAGTTTTGCAAAGAACTGCGCGAGGGCGTCATCCACACCGCGAATTGCGTCGTCGTAGAGGGCGACGATGTATTCG
>CALEZK010000427.1 GCA_937928585.1 uncultured bacterium
CCGTGAATGTTGTATTGCCGAAGGCGCGCTGCAATGCCCCCACGAGCGATGCCGTCAAGACGTCACCTTCCCCCGCATACCCGATGCCGCGCGCCATGCCTTTGGATGCTTCCAGGAACGGCACGGTGCAAGCCAATGAATCCGGGTCGTTAAAGGCGAGAAAATTAAGGCTTAATGCATTGTACCCGCCGTCGTTGATGAGTTTGCGCAGGCCGAGCCCAACGCTGATCGAGCGCTTATGCGTATCCTCGGATGCCGTAATCTCATACTGTTCGCAATCACGTTCGTATTCCTCAGCTATGCTGGCTTTCGATATGGTTGCACAACGATTTTCAAGCGGTTCGATACCGATCTGATCGACGCTGATGCCCAATTTTTCCCGCAGCAGATTGTCGTCTACAGCAAAATCGCCCATGCCATGAAAAGTTTCGCCAATGCGGAGCGCTTTGGTTGTGCGCAAGCATTTTGCCGCGAGCGCGCCCCGTGCATGGACAGAAGTGCGTTCGAACAGCCGTTCGTCCTCACAATGACCCGCGACAATCTCGAATTTCTTGCCTAATCTGCGCAGCACCGACGCCAAGTCCTGGACGCCATGTATTCCATGGTTGTACATAAGGCGCATCGGGTCGACGCTTTGCGGAAACCTGGCATCAAGCGTCGTGTCCATCATCAACAGAGGAAGCTGCGTCGCGGCCAGCAGTTCCGCTGATTCCAAGGAAGGAGAATAGGCAAGATGCACCGTGACGATGAGGTCGACGTCGCTCTCTTCGAATTGCGCGATTGCAGTGGCGAACTCGTCGCGAACACGACAAACGTTCGCGCGGTGCACTTCGATGCCAAACTTCGTCAAGCGGGCAACGATGCCATTCAGCATTCCGGAGAACGCTGACCGGATCTCCGGCATCGTGTCGTCGTAGAGCTTCAGGTATAGGGGAAGGAGTCCCACTTTCGGCTTCATCATTGGTCCTTTTCAACAGTATATGCGGCGCCAAGCGGACAATTCTTATACAGCGCACCGTAGATTTTCTCATAAGATTGAAACGCAAGTACGATGTCGACCGCGAGTTTGCCTTTTGCAACAGGTATTCTTGAGACGGGACTCTTACTCATGCTCGCATTGAAAGCAGTCAATGCGCCCCGTGCCGCGGCGGTATCTTCATTCTTTTGGATATAGACCGGAACGGGGGAGAAAAGCGTTGCTATGAGCGTGCGAAATTGCGGTGCTTTTGCCGCACCCCCTGAGATTATAACCGCGTCGATGCTTTTGCTTTCTTTTAGGACCTTGAATACACGAAAAAGCTCGAAGCACATTCCACAAGCGACCGCCCGCAAGAAATCGGCGGGCGTCGACGATGGATCTACGCCGTAAAACGTGCCTGCTCCATGTGCGTCATGCTCCAACGGGTTTGGTTGGAGAATCCAGGGCACACACACCATTCCAATTGGAGGAAGCAGCGATTCGCTGAAAATCGCCTGCGATTTTAACAGTGCCCGCTCATGCCGTTCATCGACGAAAGCCTTGAGGGCCCAATTCCACGCTGCGTTACCGGTGAGGAGCGGCAAGATTACCGTCCGATTGTCCTTTGACGAGCCATTAATGACGAACTGCAATCCGGCGAAGCCCTTGCGTGTGTTCTTTTCGTTGAAGTTTCCAACCCAAGCGGTACCCAACGAAACTTGCAGTGGCTTCTCTGATATAGAAGAGACCGATGCTAATCCTGCTTCCTGATCCATGTATGGGCCCGCGACGGGAATCGGCGCAGTACTGGGGTCGAGCTTGATTCGCTTTGCTCCGCCTTCCGACAACTTGTTCGTGTCATGCCCGTGTCGTATTGGCGCGAATCTGCCGCGCAACTCAGGTAGCAAGGTTTGTACTGGACCGGTATCACCGTTGCCCGTGTTCGGATTATAGGTGCCCATTTGAAGTGCGCTTCCCGCGTCTTGACGCCAAACGCCGGTTAACGCGTGATAGAGGTATTCCCCCGCGCCCACAAAGATATCGGACGACCTAGCCCGAAGTTTCTTATCGGAATGCAACAGCCACGCAAGACGGCCCAAGCCGGCAGGGGTCCAATTATTTCGCATGGTCTTTCGCCACCAGCGATCCGGCTTTCTGGCGCGCAACGCAATGCCTTCATCGCTGTCACGCGCGTCACACCACAAGATCATATCGGTATGCGATTCTCCGGTGTGTCGGTCTACAACCATCGTGCTGCCGCCTTGTGCGGCTATGCCAATGCCGGTCAAATCCTTCCATCGTCGTCCCAGTTTTATTCGAAGCTGGCGTATTGTGAGATTCAATGCGTTATCCAAGGCTTTGACGGGGGTTACCTGGTAACCAGGTCGTGGCGAAAGAATCGGAAGTTGCTTGTGAGCCTCCGCAATGACGGATCCGTCCTTTGCTTCAAACGCCACCGCTTTGAAGATGGTCGTGCCGGCGTCTATTCCAATCAGTATTCCGTTGTTCACAGAGGTTTCACCAGTAGGGGGAGGGAACTTCGGACAGTGTGATGCAATGTCCGAAGGCGAGTCAAAGTGAGCCCAGCGAAGCGCGCAGTGGCGCGTTAGGGCGTACTTTTGTCATACTGTGTTCCCGCCGTCAGAACTCTTCGCGGCGTGTTACCCAATCTTGAACCACGGGAGTGTTTTGTTTTCATGCGAATGAGTCAACTTGTCGGGCATCGGTACAAAGAGCGTCCTGCGGAGGCGACGCTCGAGAGCCACGCGCTTTTGCTGCGCGGCGGCTACGCGCGGCAAGTGGCAAACGGTATTTATTCGCTCCTCCCGGCGGGTCTGCGCGTAATTCGCAAGATCGAGCGAATCGTGCGGGAGGAAATGGACCGAATTCGCGGCCAGGAAGTCCTCATGCCGCTGGTACAACCGCGTGAGTTATGGGATGAATCCGGCCGTTACGCCGGGGTTGGCGCGGAACTGGCGCGGTTCAAGGACCGCGCGGGGCACGACATGGTGCTAGCCATGACACACGAAGAAGGGGTCGTGCACCTGTGCCGGAATGAGATAAACAGCTACGCTCAATTGCCGTTCATGGTGTACCAGATTCAAACGAAATTCCGCGACGAACCGCGATCGCGGGGTGGGCTGATTCGCGTCCGAGAATTCACGATGAAGGACGGTTATTCATTTCATCGTACGCAAGAAGACCTCGAAGCCTATTACGATGAATGCTATAAGGCCTATGAACGGATTTTCTCTCGCGCGGGACTGCCCCAGGTTGTCGCCGTAGCATCCGACACGGGAATGATGGGGGGGAAGGTCGCCCATGAGTTCATCCTGCTGACGGAAGTAGGGGAAGACACGATAGCAACCTGTGCCGAAACGGGATACTTTGCCAACCTCGAAGTGGCCACGGGCATTGTTGCCGGATACCCGGAAACCGCCAAAGCATTGGAAAAAGTACACACACCCGGCAAGAAAACGATTGAAGAAGTTGCCCAATTTCTGGGCGTCGAGACGCGGCAGACGGCAAAGGCAGTCTTTTACGAGAACGACGCCGACGGCAAGCCAGTCATCGCGATCATACGTGGTGACCGGGATGTCAATGAAATGAAGTTGGCGAAGGTACTTCAGACAATGCCGCAACCCGCGAGCGAAGCGCGTATTCGGGCCGGTGGAGCCGAGCCGGGATTTGGTTCGCCAGTCGGCCTGGATGCGGCAAAGTGGCGGATCGTCGTAGATCGAACAATTGCGGATTCCAACAATCTGGTTACGGGTGCCAACGAAGTGGACTACCACTTTAGGAACTTCAACCTTTCTAGAGATTTGCCCGGCGTGCAGACCGTCGATATTTGCACCGTTGGCGAAGGCGACAAAACCCCCGACGGCAAAGGCGTGATTTCACTGCAGCGCGGCATCGAAGTTGGAAACATCTTCCAGCTCGGAACGAAGTACACCGAGGCCATGGGAATGACCTACAACGACGAGAATCAACAGAAATGCGTGCCCATCATGGGGTGCTACGGCATCGGAATTGGCCGACTCATGAGTTCGATCATGGAAGTACACCGTGACCAATATGGACCCAAGTGGCCGCTCGCGGTTGCGCCCTGGCAAGTGCAATTGAACGCCATCAAGCTGGGCGCGCCCGGGGTCAGAGACACCGCAGAAGAGATTTTCGCGTCCCTCGCCGCGAAGGGCGTTGAAGTGCTTTACGATGACCGGGACGAGAGACCGGGCGTACAGTTTGCCGACGCCGACTTGCTGGGGATTCCGATTCGCCTGGTGGTAAGCGAGCGCAACCTGAAAGAAAATAAGATCGAGTGGAAGAATCGTTTTACGGGAGAGTCCGGGGCTATCGATAAGGCGGAAGTGGAAACGTGGGTACTTGAACGTTTGGCAGACACTGCATGGCATGCGATTTAACTAGCCTATTCAAGCATCAAACGCCGAAATTACTTATATCAAACGCAATCTGCCTGGACTGATGCGGAAGCGCCATGCACTCAATTGAGAAAAAACATCTTAGTTTTCAGTTGTTCTTCAGTTCTGCTACACTTTGCCGTTTTTCATCGCTCTCATAAGGGGAATCCATGCCAGACATCGTCACAATAGAGGCTTGGCGGCGGATAACAGAGATTGTTGAATCTCAAGATCGCCAGAAGCTGACTGATTACTTGGACACCCTTGCTCCTGCCGAACTCGCGCGCGCGTTGGGAAAGCTTGACGATCAAACGCGCACGGGCGTTCTGATTCTTCTGGAACCGGAAGACGCTGCTGACATTATCGAAGAGCTTCACGAGTCGCAAGGCGCGGACTTGCTCGAGGAGCTTCCCGCCGGCAAGGCAGCGGCGATTCTGGACGAGATCGACAGCGATCAGCGCGTGGACATCATGCATGAGCTGGACAAAATCGATCTCGAAGCCATACTAAAGGAAATGAATCCCGAAGAGGCGGAGGATGCGCGCGCGCTTCTGGGGTATGAGAAAACCACCGCCGGTGGATTGATGATAACGGAGTATCTCGCTTACCGCGAGAATCTAACGATTGACGACGTGTTGAGCGATCTTCGCGCAAACGCGGAGAAGTACTCCGATTACGCTGTTCAGTACGTATACGTTATTTCCGAGACTGGGGTGCTCGACGGTGTCGTGCGCCTTCGGGATCTCGTACTTTCTCCGGGCTACACCCCATTGTCCGCAATCGCGATTTTGAATCCGTTCAAGGTAAAAGACACAGACTCGTTACACTCGCTCGCTCAATTCTTTAGCCGGAACGTGTTTTTTGGCGTTCCCGTGGTGGATTCGGATGGCAAGCTGGTGGGTGTTGTGCAGCGCGCAGACGTCCAGAAGGCCAGCAGCGAAGCCGCCATGAATACCTTTCAGCGATTCGCGGGTATCATCGGCGGCGACGAATTGCGCAGCATGCCCGTGAAATTGCGTTCTTCGCGGCGGTTGGCGTTCCTTTCGGTGAATATCGTTTTGAACCTGATTTCCGCCAGCGTAATCGCCATGTATGAAGA
>CALEZK010000428.1 GCA_937928585.1 uncultured bacterium
GGCAAGGATTACCCAGACCGGGTTCAGGCCGACCTTGTCACCGACGATTTTCGGTGTCAGAACATTGCCTTCCAGAAATTGCGCGACTCCCACCACAATGAGCACCCAAACGATGTGCCAATCGATGCCATATTGCAAAAGGGTCAGCAAGATCGCAATGAGCGCTGTCGCGGCTACGCCCACAAACGGGATGAAACTCGCGGCGATTGCAAATATGCCGATCACCAGTGCAAACGGAACGCCGCCAATCAAGAAGCCGATCGTGTACATCGCCCCGAGGCAAACACAAACGGTCATCTGACCGCGCAGAAAACTGCGTAACTGCTCGTCAATATCACCGAGAACCTGCAGCGCCTTTGGCGCATAGCGTGGGGGAATGAGGGTACGCGCGCTGGCCTTGAGCGGATCAAAATCCTTGAGGAGATACCCCGCTACAATCGCAAACAGGGCGAAGTTCGCCATGAATAACACAAAATTAAGCGCACCCTGACCCATTGATGCCAGAAAGCCAAAAACATTCATACCGGCTTGCTGCCCGAAACTGGCAATACTTCCCGCATGGGTCTTGGCAAACTGAAGCGCAAAATCGCGCACCGTCGTTCCGATGAACTCGGCCAACAGCGCCCGCGCTTCTGGCTCGCGCTCAGCTTCCACAAAAGCTTCAGTGGCCTGTGAATCCGAGGCGTCAGATTCCGCGGCTTCCTCGGAGGGTTTACTTTCCACAGCGCCGCCCGGCTCTGCTGCTGGTTCGGCAGGTGTAAGTGGCACTTCTGTTTGGGCCTGCTCGGCGCCGGTCACCTCGGAAGTGCCGGCGTCTTCTGTACCTTCAACGACGGAATCGTCGAGATTGAGCATTCGCACGAGTGCATTGACTGGCAATCTGTCGAGCGCCCAGTCCAGCAGCGCTCCGCCTCGCACACCTGAAGATTCTTGGAGTTCCAATACCTGCGCGGCTTCTTCCGCGCTTAAAACGTTGTTCTTATCGAGGTCACTGGATTTAAAGCGGTTCTCGTCGAACGATATTTGGCGGGCACGAAGCTCCGCGCGGGACAATGCGCCATCGCCGTCGGCGTCGATAACCGAAAACTGCGGTATGCCTTTGCCAGATGCAATTAGGGACGTTGCCTGTTTATAGACAGAGGGAACAACGACAAGCGGCACGCTAAGCGCCAGGATAACGGCCACAACTGCCAGCCCGATGATGGTTAACATTCTGGGAATGCGACGTGCCTCAAAAAAATCAACTACGGGGTCAAGCACATACGCCACGGTCAGGGCGAGGAAAAGGGGAACGAGGACAGGTCGAAGGATGTATGCAAGCGCCGCAATCAGAAAAACCGACAATAGAACGCCTACTGCGCGCACCCAGGGATTTTGTAGCACGGGTTGCAGCATTCATTTTTCTCCTGGGGTGTAAGGTTCAGAATGCGCCGATTCGCGGGATTCTAGCATGGATCGGCCTAATCTTCCGTCTCTATTGCTGATACGATAAGTTTATCAATACGTCGTTCGTCCATATCGGCAACTTCAAAGCGCCACCCTGCAGCTTTGAACGCGTCCCCCGCGTTTGGGATATGGCCGAATTGGGACAGTGCGAATCCCGCTGCTGTGTCAAAACCGCCAGATTTCTCACCAGGCAGCTCGTGTATCTGCAAAGTTTCCTTAAGCCGATCCAACACGAGAGTACCGTCAACCAGCCACGATCCATCTTCACGCTGCACGGCATCCGCGCCCTTGCCTTCTATAAGGGAAACATCGCCCAATACCGCTTCCATCAGGTCATCAGCCGATACCGCACCTTCCACGCCGCCGAACTCGTCCACAACTAGCGCGGTCGACTCCCGCGACTCTCGGACTTTGCGCAGTGCCTGTAGAGCCGTCATCGTTGTAGGAAGATAAATCGCGGGCCGCAGCATGGAGTGGAGGTCAAATTTTCCGCAGTTCAGCAGAGACGCGGCCAAATCGTGCACCCGTACCAAACCTGCGATATTGTCTATCGAGCCATCACAAACGATGAGATTAATGTCTCGGGTGTTTCGCAACGTTTCCTTCAACTCTTCCGGCGTCGCGTCAAATGTGATCCATTCCAATGCGGTCCGCGGGGTCATTACCGCGGTGATTCTGCGATCGTCGAGTCGTAAGACGCTTTCAACCAGTTCGCGCTCCAACGTTTCTATCACTCCCGATCGGGCGCCCTGATCGATTAGAAACCGGATTTCCTCCTCCGTCACGGCATGCTCCGCATGCTTGGGAATACGCAGCACAAAAAGCGCTGCATCCGTGCTGATGCTTATGAGACGAACCAATGGTTTCGTGATCTGCGAGAGCACCCAAACCGGCCTCGATACAAGGCAGGCAATAGATTCGGCGCGCTGCAGCGCCAGGCGTTTCGGAACCAGTTCTCCAATGATTAAACTCAAATAGGTAATCGACGCTACGACTGTCACCAATGCAATGGAATCCGCATAAGCTGCCAACACCGGGACTTTCGCAATGAGAAATGCCACTTCTTCCGCAAAGGTGGCCCCGCCAAAAGCGCCAGCGACAACGCCAATCAGCGTGATGCCAATTTGCGTCGTTGCAAGAAAGTCGCCTGGGT
>CALEZK010000429.1 GCA_937928585.1 uncultured bacterium
GGGTACCAATGCGGCCCAGCGCTTGAATAGCGGCCTGGCGCGACGTTGCCGCGGCATTCGGATCGGCAGCGACTTCCGCGAAGAACGAAACGGAGTTCTCATCTTCAATCGCGATGATCGCCTGCGCCATTGCGCCTGCCGCAGTATGGTCTGGAGTCTCATAGCCCAAGGGTTGGGCGTCGGGTGCGCGCAACGCGGCGCGAAACACGGGAGCGAACGTAGCGTCCTTTAGTTCGGCGGCGATGCCGGTAAGCAGGCGCTGTTCCCGCACCACGTACCGGTTGCGATTGTCGGTGCGGATGATCGACAGGAGTTCGAGTTGTTTGTGAGTATGCGCAGCGAGCGCATCGCGTTCTTTTCGATCCAACGCGGCAATCTGTTTGCCCGCTTCTTCCGGCATGAGATTGTTACCCCCAGTCTCGGTGCGCCAGGTCTGGAGCAACCACTGCGGGTCTTTGGTGTCCGTCGTGAGTGTCACTTCAAACGCGTTGGCCTCGCCGTTTCGCGCATGCACCAGCACGAGGCGTCGCGTTGCCGCAGTGTTGCCGATAGCGAAAGCGTGCGTGCCCGGCGAGAGGGATTCAAACGTGACAACGCCATCGGAGTTGGTCTTGGCCACCGTCCTGACTTCTACATTGTGATCGCCGCGTTCCCACGCCAGTTCCGGCGCGCCAACAACCTCGTTTGCGGCAGTACTGCCGTCGCTGTTCTTCACTGAAAGCGTCACCGTGCACGCAGGATACAACACCACGTCCTGAACGGAGTCCTGCTGCGCTGCATGCCAGTTGTTTCCCGCGACGCGCCCCATGCCTTCCGCCCACGCCACCCAACCGTACGCATAGCCTGTTTCAACGGTGTGCAAAGCGTATATTCCGTCCTCGCTCGACAACGCTTTGGCGCTGTTACCGCGCGGTGCAAAGTACTGCGCCATCTCCGGCGTATAGAGGCTCTGAACCGGCAAGACGAAGATTGAAGTAACAGGTTTTCCATTCGGGTCTAAAAACCGCGTGCGGAGTGGTAGTTGTTGCGGTAATGGCTGAACGTCTGGCTTGGGTGCAGGTCGCGGCAGCGCTTCATTGTAGTAGCGCGCCTCGTTCGTTCTAACATACGCGGAGAGTGGCAGCGCCTCTACCGCCGCGTCCGTTGCGGGAAGCCCGGTGACCGCAGACCAGACGGACTCGCCAATTGCGAATGGACCGCGCGCGAGTGTTATGGTGAGCGGCTTTTCGTCGTGCTTCATCTTCGAATCAATCGCGAGTATTCGTGTCTTGTACTCGGACTTTGATATTTCCAGCAGGAACGGCGGCTCGGGTGTGTGCTGAAATACGAAGTAGCCGTCTTCTTTGCTGTTGCCGTATTCCTGTTCCTCTTTGCCCGATTCTCCGTGAATGATTCGTACTTGCGCCAGTATCCCGGTGCCGTTATCGTCCATGACGCGGCCTTGCAACACGCCAACGCCCCGCAACGCCAGGGTGAGGTTTAGCTCGCTGTCTTTCGACGCGTCCAGTTCAATTTCATCCTGTCCAACCACATTGAAAAACTGTTGCGTGTCGTAGCGGGAATCTCCACTTCCTACAAATACAGACGTGGACGCGGAAATTTTAACCGTGCCGCTTTCAACTACCTTTACTTCAAACCTGCCGTCGTCGTCCGTTACCGGCCAATCTAAGCTTGGGTGGTCGCCCTTTCGCTGGTACGAAAACATGACGCGCACATTCGGGATTGGTTCACCTTCGATTGATCGCACCGTGCCCCGCAATACCCGCGGTTCGATTGGCGCTGGCAATACGATCTCTACCCCTTCGCGCAGTTCACCCTTCTTCAGCGGGCCTACTTCAATCGATCGGTTACGCCCCAGCGCGTCGCGCACGTTCAGGGTATACACGGTGTCGAGTACTTCGAGATTGGACAAGGTGAATCGACCATCTGCGCGCGTGGTAATTGGCGGATAAAAGTGGTTTGCCGGCGAGTACGAGACATGCGTATTGGCCACGGGGGATCCGTCCTCGAAGATTACCCGCCCGCGAATCGCGCAACCCTCCACCACGCGCAATTGAACGTTATCGACAGAACCTTTGCTGGCATCAACCGCAACCGGACCATCCAATACATAGAGCACCGGGTTAATCGGCTTTGCTCCAATATGGTGGACGCCGTGGACGTTATTATCGATCACAAATACCCCTTGCTGGTCGGTTGCGCCGGGGTTGGAGCTCGCATTGCTCGCATCGCTGCCCGAGAACATCTGGGCGGTGACAGGCTTGCCAGTGTCTTGCCGGATGACGCTGCCCGTAATGACGCGCGGCTCGGGTCGCGGCTCTAGGGCCGCATCCGTCATGGAAATGACGATGGGCTCGGGCGCAACGTCTCCCACCGAAACGGAATGTTTGCCCTGAAGGTATCGGTGCGGCTCTTCCCTGAAATGATTTGCGTATACCGTAACGTCTTCATGGATGGGCACGCCAAAAAGTTTGAAGGTTCCGTCTGGCGCGGAACGCACTGGGTCATGCCGCGTGGACGTAGTAATGTTGGCATCGCCCAGCGGCATTCCTTCCAAGTCACGCACCGTGCCTGAAATGGAGACACCGGGCATGAGCGTGACATCAACACTTTTCATGTCGTCGCGCGGACTCACACTCTCGGCTGCAAACCCATCCTTGTAGAAACCCAAGTCAGATGAGCTATAGCCGCTCGCCCCCACGTTCGGCACCGCGTAGAGTCCGAATTCATCGGTGACCGCCGCAGGCAGGCATCCGTCAACGGAAACCAACACGTTCGCGATAGGTTTGCCGTGTCGATCAGTCACCTTCCCGCGAACGGTGCGCCCCAGGCCCGGCGTTATGGTGGCGACGGTTGCGTCGTTCATTGTTTCGTGCATGCGAAACCAACCGCCAAGCCTGCCGTGAATAACGCGCACAAACGACTGGCCGAGGTACTTTTCCTGGAACGATACTTTACCGTTGGCATCGGTTATGCCTTGCTCGTGCTGCTCGAGCGGCGTCGTGCGCGGGCCATTGTTCCAACTTACGCAGTGCACTTCCGCGCCGGCGATTGGCGCGCCCGATTCGTCCACCACGGTCACGTGCACATCCCCAACCCGATGTTGCGCCACCGCGGCCGTCGCGCACACAAGTAATCCAATAAGCAATCGTATGACCTTCATTATGGCTGCCCTTTCCCGCGCTCTATATCGAGAATGCGCTGCATGGGCTCGTCGCCACGGCGTCTCGTGACAAGGTCATCGAGATAACGGGTGATCAATTCGCGTTCCTTGGGGTCATGGCTTTCATTGAGGATCGCTTGCAGCCGTTCCGCGCATGCATCCGCCTGCGCGTCGTCGGATAAACTGGATGCAAATACTTGTATGAGGGAGATTCGCGCGGACGGTGACGCTGTAGGCAGCGCCTCTTCAAAGAGTTGTTCAAAGTCGTTCGGCGAAACCCGGCGCAGCCGGTTCAGAGACTGCATAACATTCCGCGTCGCGTCGTCCGAACTCTCAGGGGCTGATAGGGCCGCCTTCGCCGCGCTTCGGAAGTAAGCGATCGCCTCCGGCGTTCTAATCTCCGATATCAAGCCCTCGATAACGCCCAAATACGCTTTCCAGACAGGGTCTTCCGCCATTTTCTGAAGTACGTTAAAGCAGTCTGGCCCCCAAGCTTCAACGATTCGTTTTGCAGCTTCCGCCGTCATGCCATGGTGCGAAGTAAACTCATACACAACCGCGTATTCCACCGGCGGGTAGAACCCAGGTGTGATTCGCGTTTCCCATCCAATAGGGGCGATGCGTTTTGCGGGAGGTATAGGCGAACTCGCCCAGGAAGGGACGCTGCAGAACAGCGCCAATGCACAAGCCCGAATTCCCCACAGTGCGCTACCGGCCATGAATCCCTCCCCGTCTGAAGGCAGTCGAAAAAAGCCCAACGCCAGTCTACCGACTTCGAAGCCGGCTTTGGTCAAGAATGTGTAAATGCGCCCCGACAGACTCGTCCCACGGATTTTAGCACTCCATTGTTGATTAGACACCACCAACGCAGATTGGTTCGATGCGCGACAATGAATGGATGCCTGGCGCACCGGTGAAGTTGCACCGGCACAAAAAAAACGCGGGCGACGCTGGGCCGCCCGCGCAAACGGGAAGTTATGTGTCTCTTGTACCGGTGCTACCGTACGCCGTAGCGCGAGCGCGATACAAACTCGTTCACGGACCGATTGGTCGACGGGGTATAACCGGGCAACGGCTTGATCTGGGTGTGGTATGCGTCGAGAAACCAGCCCGCCTGCGGGTAGTAGGCGTCTTCGAGTTCCGCGGGTGGCACGATCCAATTCTCCGCACCGACCACGCATACCGGTGCATCGAGATGATCGAACGCGAGTTGCGTGATCTGCGAAGCGACGGTGTGCAGATAGCTGCCGCGTTCGCATGCGTCGCTACCGAGAATCAGTTTGCCCGTCTTTTTCACTGAGCGGTACAGCACGTCGTAATTAAAAGGCACGAGGGTTTGCCCGTCGATCAATTCGACCGAAATGCCGTATTTGCTCTCGAGTTCGTTCGCGGCTTCGAGCGCACGGTACAAGGTCGCACCAAACGTGAGGATCGTGAGGTCCGACCCTTCCTTAACGATCGCCGGTTCGCCAATCGGCAGACGGTAGTACTCCGCCGGAACACCGCCGGGTTGGAACTGTTCGGTGATGTCATAAATGCGCTGGCTTTCGAAAAACACCACGGGATCGCTGCCGCTGAGTGCGGTGGCCAGCAAACCTTTTGCGCTGTAAGGCGTCGCGGGGAACACGACCTTCAAGCCGGGAATGTGCGCGACGAGCGCAGTCCAATCCTGCGAATGCTGCGCGCCGTACTTGCTGCCCACCGACACGCGCAACACCACCGGCATCTTGCAATATCCCCCGGACATCGCCTGCCACTTCGCCATCTGATTGAAAATCTCATCGCCTGCGCGGCCCATGAAGTCGCAGTACATCAACTCCACAAGCGGCTTGCCGCCCTCGAGCGCGTACCCGACCGCGGTACCGACGATTGCGCCCTCGGAAATGGGCGAATTGAACAAGCGGTGATACGGCAGCGCTTCGGTGAGCCCGCGATACACGGCAAACGCGCCGCCCCAATCGCGGTTCTCTTCGCCGTAGGCCACTATGCGCGAGTCGTTATAAAAATGGTGAATGATTGCTTCGAACTCGGCATCGCGAAAACTGACGGCCTTGCCCTCTTTCAGGACTTCGCCGTTTGCGCCGATACCGCTGCGTGATTTCTTCGCAATCTGTTGCACGCGAGGATTCTGATCCAGCGGCATCGAAACATCGTTCTTGAACTGCAATCCGGGCAGCTTCTCGTCGATCTCGTTCGAGAACATCAGCGGCTCCAAGCCAATATGCGGCCCGAGAACCATGCGGGGCGATTTCGCATCGTCGATGGCAAGCGTCAGCGCCTTTACAATCTTGCTTGTCGCGTAGTCCGCAATTGCCTTCAGATCGTCTTCCTTCGCAACGCCCGCTTCCACAAGCTTGCCGCCAAATTCGATTAACGGATCGACCTGCTTCCACAATTCGATCTCTTCGCGTTCGCGATAGGAGGACTGATCGCTCGGTGAGTGACCGCTTTGGCGGTAACACACGACTTCGAGCAAGACCGGGCCGCCGCCGTTCTTAATCGTCGCGATCTTGCGCTTGTACGCGTCCGCCAGGCTGAGCGGGTTGTTGCCATCCACGCATTCCGCCTGCATGTTGTCCGCGTTGATCGCCGCGCCCGCCCGCGCCAGCCGCTCGAAACCCATCGTCTCGCCGATGGGTTGTCCGCCCATGCCGTAGAAGTTGTTCATGAAGTTGTAGATGATCGGCAGTCCGCCGCGGAACTCTTTTTCCCAAAGATTCGTGTATTGCCCCATCGCCGCGAAACCCATCGCTTCCCACGTCGGCCCGCAGCCGATGGAAGCATCGCCGATGTTGGCGACGGCGATACCGGGCTTGCGCATGATTTTCTTGTACAGCGCCGCGCCGGTCGCGATGTCCGCGCTCCCGCCCACGATGGCGTTGTTCGGAAACACGCCGAAGGGCATGAAAAACGCATGCATCGACCCGCCCATGCCCTTATTGAATCCGGTCTCGCGACCGAACACTTCAGAAAGCAATCCATACAGCAGGAAATCGATGCCCAACTCTTCTTCAACGTCGGAACCGAAGCTGGCTTTGCCGTTGCTGCCAATTTTCAACGGCTCGGTCTTCGCGCCGCCGGCCTCGACGATCCCCAGAATCTGTCCGCCGAAGTATTCGCGCATGATCGTTTCAAGCGACTTGCCCTTCACTTCATGAATGGCCGCGAGGCTCTTCGCAATAATCTCGCCGTGGCTGCGGTGACTGCCGAAAATATGGTCGTCGATGCTGAGGTGAAAGCACTCGCCGACCGCCGCGCCTTCCTGCCCGATGGACAAGTGCGCCGGGCCCGCGTGCTTGTACTCGATACCCTGATACGCCCCCAGCTTCTTGATCTCGTCAAGCATGGTCTCGAACTCGCGAATGAGGACCATGTCCCGGTACGCGCGCAAGCACCGCGCCGCGGTAATGTCTTTATTGGACTTCAGCTCGTCTTTGAGCGTCTTCTTGTAGGTATTGACCGGGATCGACCCCAGCTCCAGCACGCCGCCCTTCCGTACTTCGGACGGCACCACCATCAACTTCTTGGCCATGATATTCCCCTATTGGCAGCGAAAAATGCCGCACAAACAAGCGGGAAGTATAGCGCAGGAACGGCGTGTCAGTCTATTTGGGGCGCTGGGCCAGTTCCCACTGCGCGCCGAGGCCGCGCTCGGTGACCAGACGGTCGATTTCACCTCGATCTATTAATTCCGGACTCATCAGCAGCATGGTGCGTATGTCGTGGAGATGTTTTTCCGAGCCACCTTCACGAAAGTATTCGAGTTTTCGCAAGATTACATACTCCGGCGGGGCGATGTTCATATTCTCGCCGTGGACTCTGGATCGTCGTGCACGTGGCATTGCCCAGGCATGGAGCGGATCCGAACCGGCAAGATAGATATCTGCCTTGAACCCGGACTGATGATGAATGATGTTGAAATGTCCGCGAAATGTACGGGCGATTTCAACCAAGATCACTTCCTGTGGCGGAAGGTAGAATTCTTCGGAAGGAAATGATTCCGCGATTCCATCCAGTTGCTTGTGCGCGATCTCGGCTACGATATCCACGTCATTGGTGAGCCGCGGGTCGCCATAGATCATGGACGCGACACTTCCTGTCACCATGTACCGCAGGCCCAAAGTTTCGAACCGAACCGTAAAAAGTAGAACTGGATTACGCTCGGGCATGCAAAAAAATGTGCCGGACGGCATCTTGAATTTGTATCTCTGGCCAATCGGGATGCTTTAACCGCAACCCCGCTGCCTTAATCTCCCTCGCTGACCAATAGAGGTCAGTAAAAGCATCCAGCTTTTGCTCCATTGTCATTCCCCGAATGATTCGGATGTGTTCTTCGCTGTAGTCGCTCATGGTTTCAGTATACCAACACCCGTGAAATGCATGCCCTCGGTGGTGAACCAGGGTAATGGCCGGAGGGGCCGTGTCTTTGCGGACCGTCTCGTATTCGCCGTGCTCCGCGCCGATATGCTTCAATCATGCACCCCCAACGGAGACCCGGAATGGCCAGACTCGGTTCCATGCCGCCGAAGCAAACGGCGGTGATTGATGAATGCACCTTTGAGTACGTGTGTTCAGGCAATGGGCGGCCGGTAATTGTGCTGCTCAATGGGTCCGGTGGGCCAATTGAGGGTTGGTACAAGGTTTACTCCGCACTGGAACGACTCGGCACCGTTTTCGCCTACAACCGCCTCGGCGTTGGCCGCTCCAGCAAACCCTGCGAACCGCAAACCGCGGAGGTCGCGGTTAGCGCTTTGCGCGCGCTCCTCAACCATATCGGACTCGCCCCGCCGTACCTCTTGGTGGGCCATTCTCTGGGCGGGCTCTTCGCGAATGCATATGCGCGCATGCACCCCGATGAAGTTTGCGGGGTCGCCCTCATCGACGCGACGGCCCCCGGCGACGTCTGCGAGCTTAAGGCGCACCGGGGCCTGATCCAACGGGGGCTGGAAGCGGTGCTAAACACTGTTCTCGGCAAGAACGAATTCAATGAAGTCACCCATGCGCAGGCTTCGGCGGACTTCGTCAACACCGCCAGCCCCTTTCCCGATTTGCCCCTGGTCGTCGTCACGGGAGGCAAAGCCTCGAAACTGATGCCCGCAAGGGTCCGTGAAATTCGGGCAGTGAACCAGAAAGCCCTGTCTACCCTGTCGCCGCGTGGACGGCAGGTGATAGCGACGCGGAGCGGCCATTTTCCCCAATTTTCCGAGCCGGAGCTGGTGATTGCAGTAATATCATCTTTGGCTAAAGAAGTCGTGGCTTCAGCAGAAACACGGTAAGTTCCTGCAATTTATAGACATGCGTAAACTCTTTGGGTACGCTTTATCGAGTAATCTGGCCTTCGACGAGGCTAAAATGCACAAAGCAATCTAAACCAACAATTGACGGCCCGCATCGTAGAAATGTGAGCGGAACATGCCAAACCGCGATGGCGGAACGACCTAGCAGGGTTTGCGTGACGCAGGACACTGTCCAAAATGACGATGAGCTGTTGGTGCGCCGGGCACAGTCCGGCGACCGGCGGGCTTTTGAACAGTTATACCGGCTTCACGTGAACCGGGTGTATGGCCTGTGCTTGCGGATGACGGGGCAGCACACGCAGGCCGAAGAGCTCACGCAGGAGGCATTCATCCGCGCATGGGAAAAGCTGGACTCCTTTCGGGGCGACAGCGCCTTTTATTCGTGGCTTTACCGGCTCACGTTTAACGTCGTTCTGGGCGACAAACGCTCCCAAACACGGCGCGAGGCGCGCGTAATCGGAACGGACGATCTGGAATCGATCCCGCAACCGGCCACGGGGCAAAGGCCGGGATTACGGGCGGACTTGGAAGCGGCAATTGCGACGCTGCCCCCCGGCGCGCGCGAAGTGTTTTTGCTGCACGATGTGGAAGGGTACAAGCACGAGGAGATCTCGGAAATTGTCGGCATCGCGGCGGGTACGTCGAAAGCGCACCTGCACCGAGCCCGCAGATTGCTTCGGGAACAGTTGCAATGAGTGATGTTGGATAGGTGACGAAAGTAATTCGTCGCGATGAGGTATGAAGCTATGAACGACAACTCTCCATTCGAACGGTTGAATGACTACCTCGACGGGGAACTTTCTCCGGAGGAAGCCGCCGCATTCGAAGCGGAGCTCGACAGCGATCCTGCGCTGCGCGCCGAAGCGCAGGCGATGCGCGCATTGATTGCTGATGCGGCGCGCCTGCCGAAAGGCATTGCGCCACAGCGCGACCTTTGGGCGGCAATCGACGCCCAGCTCGTGGCGCGTGCGCCGCGCAACCGCACCTATGTCCGGTTCGCCCAAGGCTTACTGGCTGTGGCAGCCGCGGCGGCAATATTCGTCGCGGGCTTCTGGTTTGCGCGCAACACCGATTCCACGATTACCCCGGTTCCCGCGCCGCAGCAAGTAGCGGGAAATGACCCAACGAAAACAACTGAAGAACCAAATGCCGCGCCTCCAGTTCAATTTGCGGGCTACGCGGAGATCACCGCGGAGTACGCGAGCGCGCGCACATCGTTGCGCGCGGCGCTGGAAGAAGCCCGTCCCAATCTCGCGCCCGAAACAATTCTCGTCATCGATGACAGTCTTGCAGTAATCGATCGCGCGATTAGCGACATCCAAACGGCGCTCGACAAGGACCCTGGTAACCGCTCGCTGATGCAATCACTCGTAGCGGTGTACAACCAGGAAGTGGGGCTGCTCCGGCAGGTTACAGTGCTGGCGGAAGGCCCAAGGGAGTCAGAAGCATGAGAAACTGGGTACTACGCGGCGCAATCGCGGTCGCGGTCGTCTGCATAGCGAATGCTGATACCACGATCGAGGAGATGAAGCCTTTCGGATCAAAAGGCGAAATCGAGATCGTAATTACATCGGGCTCCGTTACCGTCGAAGCGTGGGACGAACCGATGATTCAGGTAACCGGCGCGATCAGCGCAAGAGCAGGCAATTTCGAATTCTCCATCGACGACGATGATGCAAAAATTCGAGTTGTCCACCCTCGAAACGGGAAGAGCGTGGGTAGCTCGAAACTACTCGTACGCATGCCGCGCACCTGCGATGACCTTCGGATTAAAGTGACTTCCGGCAAGATAGACGTGCGTGGAATTGAAGGCGAATTGACAATCGAGTCCACCAGTGGAACCGTCGATCTTGCCGACATCAAAGGCGAAGTGCGCGCGCAAACCGTCAGCGGCGATTTGAACATACAGGGCGTGCTTAAGGAGTGTGAAGCAAAAGTAGTCAGCGGAGACCTGGTATTGAGAATCGACGCTGGCGAAGTCACCGCCGGCACAATCAGCGGCGCCATATTAATCGAAGGCAATATCGCCGACCGGCTTGAATGCAGTTCCGTATCGGGCAATGTTACGTATAAAGGAACTGTTGCGAAGAACGCCGATCTCGAACTCAAGTCGCATAGCGGTAACGTAACCGTTGCATTGCCCGCGGATGTATCCGCAGATTTCGAACTGCAATCCTTCAGCGGAAGCATTCGCAACGCGCTAAGCGACGATCCCGTGCAGCGGCCTCCCTATGGCCCCGGCAGTTCCGTGGAGTTTTCCCTTCACGATGGCGACGCAAGCATCGAAGCGGAAACATTCAGCGGCAACGTGACGCTTACAAATCGCTAACCCAAAAAGAACGCGGGCAAAGCAACCTATGATTGCTTCGCCCGCGATTTAATTTCTTCTACAGTTCCTTCGCGCTAGTCACGATGCGCGAGATCAGCCCGTACTTCATCGCCTCCTCGGCGGACATCCAGAAGTTGCGATCGCTGTCCGCGGTCACCTTCTCGACTTTCTGCCCCGTCTCCTTCGCGATGAGCTGATTCACTTTCTCGCGAATCTTGAGAATCTCCTGCGCCTCGATGCGAATGTCCTGCAGCTGTCCGCCCGCGCCGCCGCTCGGCTGGTGCAACAGGAAGCGGGTGTTCGGCAGGGAGACCCGATTCTCCTTTTTTCGCGCACCGAGCAGGATCGGCACCGCGATGCTTGCGACCCATCCCGCGCCAATGCAAAACACTTCAGATTCCACGTAGCGAAGCATGTCGTGAATCGCGTAACCGGAATCAACGTGCCCCCCCTGCGACGTCACAATCACGCGGATAGGCTCCTTGTTTTCGGTATCCAAGATAACCAGCTGCGACATGACGCGCTCGGCCATCTCCTGGTCGACTTGTCCCGCGAGGACGATAGTCCGGGTCTTGAGCAGATGACCCATGGCCCCGTTGTCTTTTTTCTTCTCGTCCTTGTCGTCGTCGCAATCGTCCATTCGCAGGAAATTCATCGAATCCTCGCTTTCGGTATGCTCCAGGCGCGCAAAGTGGCGCACGGCGGGTTTAGTCCGCCTCAAATTGTGCCATTCCACGCGGGGATCGATCAAACCCACTGCCCCGTCGCAGCTGGCCGGTTATCTTGCAAACACGCTATACTCGCGCCGGTAGAGGCGCATATGGAAACACTCGTATTCGCGTACGGCACCTTGCTTCACCCGGACGTGCAGCAACACGTAATCGGCCGCCTCATAGACGGACGACCCGACCGGCTCCAGGGCTATCGAATCGGCTCGCTCCGCGACGGCGCGGAGAAGTATCCGAACATCGTGCCAGAGTTTGGCTCCCTCGTGGAAGGTCGTCTGCTCGAAGTAACCGATGCGGAACTTGCGGCCATGGATCGATACGAAGGCGATTGTTACGACCGGAGACGGGTGACTTTGGAAAGTGGAGAGGAAGCTTGGGTATATATCGGCCTGCCTGGCAAAGGGTGACGCTTCTTGTATTTATGAGTGCGCCCATGTGGTGCAAGGCGCAGGTCGCCCCGCCAGACCCGATCCATCCCACGCCGACTTCGCGACAGCTCGCATGGCACGCGCTCGAGTTCTACGGGTTCATCCACTTCACCATCAATACCTTTACGGACAAGGAATGGGGCTACGGCGATGAACCTCCCTCCTTGTTCAACCCCACTGCGCTGGACGTGGGCCAGTGGGTAGCCGTTGCAAAGGACGCCGGCATGACCGGCCTCATTCTCACCGCGAAGCACCACGATGGATTCTGCCTGTGGCCATCGCAGTACACCGAACATTCAGTCAAGAACTCGCCATATAAGAATGGAAAGGGCGACATCGTCGGCGAACTCGCAAAGGCCTGCGCAGAGGCAGGCCTGAAATTTGGCGTGTATCTCTCTCCATGGGATCGCAACCATGCGGACTACGGCCGGCCCGAGTACATCCCCTATTTTCGCAATCAGTTGCGGGAGTTGCTGACAAATTACGGCCCCGTGTTTGAGGTCTGGTTCGACGGTGCAAACGGCGGCACGGGCTACTACGGCGGCGCGCGCCAGGAACGCTCCATCGATCGCGCCACCTACTACGACTGGGAAAACACGTGGTCGCTGGTGCGCGCGTTGCAGCCCAAGGCCGTGCTCTTCAGCGACATAGGACCCGACATTCGCTGGGTTGGCAACGAAAAAGGTATCGCGGGCGATCCGTGCTGGGCAACTTACTCGCCGAAATCCAGCAAGCCGGGTATTCCGCCCGCGCCCGGACAGACACTGTACGAAGAAGCGCAGAATGGCCACGCGGACGGCGCGCTATGGCTACCCGCCGAAGCGGATGTATCCATTCGTCCCGGATGGTTCTATCACGCGGCGGAAGACGCGAAAGTGCGGACGCCGGAAGATCTCGTGAATCTCTATTACCATTCCGTCGGACGCGGCGCGACCCTGCTGCTCAATCTGCCTCCCGATCGGCGGGGCCTCATCCATGAGAACGATGTCGCGGCGTTGCGCGGCATGCGCAAGATTCTGGACGAGACATTCAAAACGGATCTAACAAAAGATGCCATGGCAAAGACCAGCAACTTTCGCGGCTATGCGGAAGAGTTTGGGGCTGCGCGCGTACTCGACGGAGATCGCAACACCTTCTGGACCACAGACGACGACGTGACGAAGGCCTATGTCGAGATTTCCTTTCCCGAGCAGCGCACAGCCAGTCACATCGTGCTGCAGGAATACATCGAACTTGGCCAGCGCATCCTGCGCTTCACCGTAGAGGCGCGAATCGACGGCGCATGGCGCGCCGTCGCCAAAGGCACATCCATCGGATGGAAACGCATCCTCCGCATCGAACCAGCCACCACCGACGCAATGCGTATCCGCATCGACGAAGCCAAGGCCAGCCCCATGCTGGCTTCCCTTTCGATATATTGATCGAGGTGTCGAAAACTCGCGCTACAGCGATTTGCGTTTCAATGTAGCCGAGAACGTCGTCAAAAGTACTGTAAATAAACGCAAATCGCTCACCTTCACGGCTACGTGTCTACTTAAAATGCTCTAAGGCGCGAACGCAAACCGAATGTTCTCAAACAGGCGAAAGGAATTCGCGGGAACTTCCGCGAGAGATACTGTTTTCGATTCGATTAGCGTGGGGCACACGCCGTCCCATGCGTTGACACAGTCGACCGCATCGCCATTATTGATGAGGCGTGCGATCACCTCGTAAAGCAAAAGTGTGCCGGCGACGTTGTCTTCATCTTCTTTATACCAATCTTCCGGTGCGCCGAATCCCGCGTCTGACTCGTGAAACTGCCTGAATGTGCAACTACACCCTGATTTGGATCCAACAAACCAGCGGTTGGCGTTCGTGAGCAAATCCAGATACACAAAATCCCGCTCAGCCGTTGGACGTGAGAAGAGAAGCAATTCTGAGTTCAGAACGCTCAAGTCCTCATTGGAGCTGGTGGAAAGGTACAAGGCGTAACACATGCCAAAGCGTTCCTACGGCGTGCGCCATCTGCCGCGGCAATCTCCGAAGAGCGCTTCCGCCTCTTCCGGCCCCCACGATCCGGGTGCGTACGTAAGCGGCTTCGGCGCGCCTTTCCAGCTATCGGCGATGGTCGTGGCGATCTGCCAGGCGTAGTCTATCTCGTCGGATCGCATGAACAACGTCGAATCGCCGCGAAGCGCATCCAGCAGCAGTCGCTCGTATGCTTCAGGCAAAGCCTCGTCAAAGGTTGCGTCGTAAGTGAAGTCCATGTTTACGGGCTGAATCTGCATCTCCATTCCCGGTTGCTTCGCGTTGAACCGCAGCGAGATGGCCTCGTCTGGTTGAATGCGAAACGCGAGCATATTGGATTGGGGCATCGGAATGCCGAGGTCACGGAAGAAGTGTGTGGGCGGTTGCTTGAACTGAACCGCAATCTCGGTGACGCGTTCTTTGAGGCATTTGCCCGTCCGCAACAGAAAGGGCACGCCCGCCCATCGCCAGTTGTCTATGCGCAGGCGAAGCGCCACATAGGTTTCCGTAACGCTGTCCTTCGCAACACCTTCTTCAGCGAGATACCCTTTGATACCAGGCGCATCGCCATACTGTCCGCGCACACACCAGGACGCAAATGGATCATCTTTCGGCACATCGATAGAGCTCAACACTTTAACTTTCTCATCGCGAGTGTGCTTTGCGCCGGAGAGCGCCGGCGGCTCCATCGCGACGAGACATAACAACTGAAGCAGATGATTCTGCACCACGTCGCGTAACGCGCCGTTGGTGTCATAGAACGCGCCGCGACGGCCTTCCATGCCGACCGTCTCGGCCATCGTAATCTGAACGTGATCGACATATTTCTGATTAAACAGCGGCTCGAAGATGGCATTGCCGAACCGGAAGGAGAAAATGTTCTGGACCGTCTCTTTGCCGAGGTAGTGGTCTATGCGATAGACCTGCTCTTCCCGCAATACCTTGGCGATGCGATCGGTCAGCGCGCGAGCGGAGTCCAGGTCATGGCCAAATGGTTTCTCAATCACAACGCGTGACCAGGGGCCGCCCCCGCCGTTGCGGGTGAGTCCCGCCCCTCCCAATTGCTCAATGATGGGCGCAAAATACTCCGGTGCGACCGCGAGGTAGTGCAAACGGTGACTGGGCATCTTGTTCTTCTGCTCGATCGCCTCAAGGCGTTCGCGCAACTTCACAAACGCGGCGGGATCGTTGAACTCGCACTGTTGATAGTACAGGTTGGAGACGAATGGGTCGCACGCGTCGCCCAAGCCATCGACCGTGCGAGAGAATTTCTTCAGCGCCTGGCACATCTCGTCGCGAAACTGTGCGTCTGTTTTTTCCTTTCGCGCGACGCCAACAACCGCGATTCGCTTGGGCAGGAATCCCGCGTGCCAGAGGTTATAGATCGCCGGGAAAAGCTTCCTTCCCGCGAGGTCACCCGTCGCCCCAAAGATGGTTATCGTTGCCATCTGCTGATCGTTCAGGCGATACCGGGAAGAATCGGTCGCAACTTTAATTTCATCGAAACAAACCGTTGGCTTGTGCGCCATGGGGAAGGATCTCCTTGATGCGTGTTGCGCTTGTTTACGATATCACAACTTCGGCAACGGAGTGGGCCGTCACTTGCCTTTGGGGCGATAGTCGGGACACTTCGTGGCGTTTGGCCGCTGTGGCCGCAGGCATGCAGAGGGATGATCGTACTTGCAATTGTCGCAGAGGAACTCTGTAGGGCACGTCACGCGCCACCAGCGACGCAGCAGCAACGATCTCAGCTTCTGTATGGCAGATTCTTTGGGCGGAGTTTGGCGACGCGGCTTCATTGCCCGAAATCATATCGAATCAGATGGTGCGGTCGCGAACGACGAGCAGTTGGTAACCCTCCGCCTGCCGGGCAGGATCATCGGTAACGACGGTTAATGGCCGTGGTGTTCCCCGTGGGCAAGTTCATGAAAAAGTATTCCAGCCTGATTCACGGGAAAATCTCCACCGGGGCCGGGGCTGTATTTCACGAACGCCACATGACCGTCCATGTACAACACATTCGAGCCTCCCGGCGCGTGATTGTAATGGGTGGCCTCAGTGGCGACTGCATCCCACATCACGGTGATGCCCGACTCCGCCTGCGAGGATCGCACCGGATCGTTGATGTCGGAAATGAAGAACCGCTCGATGCCGTCCTTCAGACGGTAGATGGTGTCGTAGCCGCCCATGAAGTGGTGATCAAGCGCCCAGTCTTCATCTATCAGTTCAGGATGATGCTCCAAAGCTTCCGCGAAGTGAGGGCCTTCGTGCTCAATCGAGACCAAATCGTGGCTGGTCGTGAACATCGAACTCATGAAAGCGTAACCAAGGTAGGCGTAGGGATGGTCCGTTACTTCACAAGGTTCGACGATACCGTTGTTCGATGTTGGGCCCGCCTCCCAATGCGCGGAGGGGGTGTCGCCTTCGTCCCACGCTTCCAAAGCGGTTGACCCGCCGGTCGCGCTCGGGCAAAGCAGCACGTTCAGATCGGTGAGGTAGTCGGGGTACACCATATCCACATCGAAAATCGATGCAAACGGAACGACCTCGCTCTCGCAGTTGAAGATCTGCATCGGCGGATACTTGTGGCTGCGGCTTTCGCTCGCGTACAGCTTGTACACGATGCCCATTTGTTTGAGATTGTTCTGACAACTGGCGCGACGGGCCGATTCGCGCGCCCTGGCCAATGCCGGCAAGAGTATGGCCGCGAGTATGCCGATAATGGCGATGACGACCAGCAGTTCAATTAACGTGAAGCCACGTTTTTGCATGATTCCAAAACTCCTTGCACTCACGACGCAGATAGCGACGCAATTTTTTCGTAATGTGCCTGCGCGCAAACCGTGCGCGGGAGTGCGCACGGCTCGGGCCGGCGAAACTTGGAAATGATCGTTACGAGAAGTGCAAGGCGGCTGGAGGATCGCGTGGGCGCCCATAGAAGCGCGCTTCCGCGCTGATGGGCTGCCCGGCGGGATGTTGGGCCAACCCAACGGCCACAGTGGCGGGTTCGTCGCAGTAGACATACCCTTGTGCCTGCAAGAAACCCTTTGCCAAATGGCAAAACGCGCAAGCGGGGTGCTTGTCGCGGGTGGATGCAATTTCGCGGGGAGCATCGGTTTCGGACGCCCCGGGCATCCGGCAGGCAGATGAACAGCAGGATTCCTGCGGCGCGCCATCGCGCGCTGCCGCAAGTGTCGCGCACATGCCGGGCACGAGCGCGCGCGCATTACTCAGCAGGCTGAAAGCGAGCAGGATCGCGGCGATTCCGCGAAACCAAGCCGTTTGCCGTGAGCGCGTTGACACAGATAAAACCCCGTGAATCCGAGTGCAATCAGTTGCGAGGAGAATACTACGTAACGAAGAAAATTGGAAGCTATATGTAATTCCAATGCTAACCCGTTTGGCCAATTGCCACTTACGAATCACCGACTACTTTTTCCGCGGCGCGTAGCGCTCAGCGGCCATCCTGCGGCAATTCATTCGCGCATCTGCTATAGTCCCCCGATCACCAGTCTATAGGCGCGCATGAAACCTTTCGATGAACAGCTCGTCTCCGGCAGCATTGTTCGGAGTGTTTGGAAGTTGGCTTGGCCGATCGTGCTGATGAACCTCATCAACGGGGTGCACGGCATGGTGGACCAGGCCCTCATCGGCCATACCGTGGAGCGGGATGCCGCGAACGCAGCCGTCGGTGTTTCGTGGAACCTGTTTCTCGTGATTGTCGTCTCGTTGGCCTCGCTGTTTCACGGCATGGGCGTGCTCATCGCCCAGGCCGCGGGCCGTCAAGATCGCGTCGAGATGAACCGCGTCCTCTACCACACCGGCTTGCTCACGTCGTATATCGTCATTTTTGTTGTGACGCCTATCGGCTACCTGCTCGCCCCTTATCTGCTGCAAACTGCGCGGCCAACGCAAGAGGTTGCCGAATTCGCCCTTCCGTACCTGCGCATGCTGTTCCTGTTCAGCATCACGCTCTCGTTAAACTTCCTCTTCGGCATCGCGATGCAAACGTCCGGTGACGCAAAGCGTCCGCTGATGCTCGTGGTGCTGACTACGGTATTGCACATCGTCTTGAGCGCGGTGTTCATTACCGGAATAGGCCCATTCCCGAAACTGGGCACCACCGGCGCGGCCTTGGGCGCGGGCCTCGCGCCGATTCCTTCTCTGTGCATTGCCTTGTGGTTGATTGTGAGCAAGCGCGCGATTCTGGGCATGCCGGATTCGTTTCCGCTCGTCCCGGATTGGAAAGTCATTCGCGCCGTCATGCGCATCGGCATACCCAGCGGCATTCACGCCGTGGTGCTGAATATCGGCGGCATCTGGCTATACCGCTATATCGGCTATTTGCCGGACAGTTCCGCCGCGCAAGCCGCCTACACGTTATGCTACGCGCAACTCTTCTCATTTGTTACGTGGGCGGCACTTGGCCTTCGGGGTTCCGCATCCGCGCTCATGGGGCAGAACATCGGCGCAGGCAAAGCCGAGCGGGGTCGCCGCGGCGTGCACGTCGCTGCTGCCATGGGCGCTGCCTGGGCGATCGCGTGGGGGTTGGCCGTGTACATGTGGCCCCACAAATTCCTCGGTTTGTTTTATCCCGCGGAAAACACGCACAGCATGGTAATGCAATACGGCGAATCGCTGTTGAAGTATCTCTCGGTGTCCGGCGTGTTTCTCGCGGTGGCACTTGCGCTGACGGGCGGTCTCATGGGCGCGGGCGATACGAAAAAGCCCATGTATATCGCCATCATCACGCAGATATTCATTCTGCTCGGTGTTTGCGAATTGTTCTATCGATTCGGTGAATTGACTGCCAGCGCAGTCTGGTCGGCCATCCTAATTAGCCACTTCAGCCGATACTTGTTCACCCATATCGTGTTCCACCAAGCCCGCCTGCGGCCAACAACCATAAACACCGCGTGAAACTGGATTACCGCAAACGCACTATATGGACTGCGGTAGCCCGCCGCGGCGGGCTACCGCTTTGGCTCTCACAGTGCCGAGTTCGACTTTCACACATTCACCAAAGCATTTAGAATCCAAAGCGTAAGTCCATCGATCGCGTCGTCTGCATTCTTTCTATCTCGATTCAAAACGCCCAACCGGAGCGCCATCCAAATACGAAATCACATACACGCCGTCCGTGGTTTCATAACGCACCACTTCGTCTCGTAGTTCAAAATCTATCTTGCCTTCACGCACCCGAAGCTTCGCCGAGCCCGGCTGCAGAAAGTCGTCCGCGTAGTGAAAAAGCAACCCCGTTCTGTCGCCTATCGAATGACCCGTGTCTTTAATTCGCTTGCCGTCGATGTCTTGCTTCGTTATGAAATGTGGCATTACGTCTATTCCTGCCTGTTTCATATTGCCGACCATTTCACGTACATCTTCCACCGGGCACACCGTATCGTCCGCGCCATGGATCACCACCACCGTCGCGCGATTGCCTGATTCTGTCATCGTTTTCAAATGCGTCGGATTGCCCACATACCGCAGCTCCTGCGCGCCCGCGGTGAGCGCGCGGGGATTGCCGTTGGTAGACTGGTGCGAAACCTCTTTCTTCTCATACCCAGCATTCAATTCACTTCCCCCCGGCAGACCATACGCAATATCGTCCGTCAATTTGGCCATGCCACTAATGTCCACGATGCACGCAAACGTGCGTGGCGCAAGTTTATTGGCCATCAACGAAACATTGCCGCCGCCCGAACCGCCACATGCGTAGATCCGTCCGCGCGCGAAGGGAATCTTGGAAGCATCAAGCGCGTCGAACACGTGGTGCAACGCGCGCAGCGCATCAAGTGCCTGTAAATACCCGAAGTCGTACGGCAAACCGGCAGCCGGATCCCATTTCCCGCTTTGCAGATAATCCACGCAGATCGCGATGACGTTATACCTGTCCGCAACGGCGATTGGATCGGGCGCGCCAATTGCCCCGGTTCCGCCCCAGTTGTGCAGGCACAACATAAGCCCCGTTGATTCATTCACGGAAGAAAGTTGTTTGTCAGGATAATAAATATAGGTCTGAATCGTGCGAGGTCCCGGTTTTGCGGGCCACTCTTGCGCTTCAATTGTCACGGTGCCATTGGCTGCCGGCAGCGCTGGTTGATCGGCGACGAGAACCGCCGCGCACACAAGCAACGCAATCATGGCTGCGTAACGCCGAGCGCTTCCGCCATCGCGCGTTTCATCGGTTCTTCTACCGTCGGCGCAACCCAGTTCCAGTCATGCGCGTCGTTAAACCCCTCGCTGGAGGCGAACGCCGTCGGGATGTAGCCCGGCGCGCTCTCCCCATAGCCCGCGGTGATTACAAAGTTCTCCGGATCGAGTTGCTGGGCCATCAACTGATATCCGACAAAGGATTCCGCGGGCATCAACAGAAATTTGGCCTTGCCAAAGTCCACCGCCGGCACATCAATCGCCTGACCTGCGGCGACGCGCATGCGCCAGCTTAATCCCATTGCCGCAAGGATCCGCGTGAATGTCTTTGCGTTGCTGTCGGCGAGCACCGCCTGCATTTCGGCTTCGCTGTACCCTTTGGATGTTTTCGGTTCGAGGTGCATCGCCGCAACGCGGACGCGTATGGAATCTAGCGGATGTTTCGTCGTCGCATTCCACGCTTCCACCATGGCCGCATGCAGTTTCTTCGCGAGCACGCTGCGGTTCGCGGGGTTGCCGTCGTTCCATTTCCCCGCAATGGTGTCGCCGCTACAACCGGAGAAGTAAACCTGCAGCACGCCGGGCTGTTCCGTGGCGCGCAGGTGTCGCGCCATTCCCACAAAGTCTGCGGACACACCGCCTTTCCCATAGTAACTCATGGGATGAATCGAGAACGCGTGCAACGCGGCAATCGGCGTGTCACCGTTCCAAAAACTCAGGGTGCGAAGCACCTGATCGTGATCGCCCGCTTCCGCCGCGCGCAACACGGGGTCGGCGGTGGCGCTGGTGCGGTTGTAGTGAACCGTGCCATCTTCCATTTTCACGCGACGGTTGCACGCCAGTTCAATCGCCGTTCCCGCGCCGGTACCGTAATGGGTAATCGTCTGGGCGGATGGGATCGATTCTCGAATGGCGTTGGCAACCTTCTGGTATTGCGCCTCGGCAAGCGCACTGTCGCAGAGTGCCTTTGGAAGCCCGTGCGCATCCAAAAGCTTCTGCGCGGTGAAATCGACTATGGGCGCGTCGTGCACGTGCACGCTGGATATCAACACATGATCGCGCGCGGTTCCCGCGGCTTCGGCAACAACTTCCCGAAATCGATCATAGGCGTCATTGCGTATTTCGCACCAGTCAATGGAGATCAACACCACCGGCTTTTCACCACCCAACAGCACCACGCCACGCGCAAATAGCGGATCGACCACGCGATCCGCGGGTTTGATCCCGCCCCCCATGAGCGCATGACCGATCGGAACTGTCGTCTCTACATTGAACGGTGCAAGTTTAAATTCCGCCGTTGCGCCCATGGCGAGTGTAAGCGCAAGCATCAGTAGTCGCGGCATCATGGGTTCTTCACCTCGTGTTCGGCTTGAGCGGCTCCTGCCGGTATTGCCGCGCGCCCGCGCCACCATACGATGCTCAGCACAAGCATCCACGCGGCGCACAGATACAGCCCCACGTCTTCACGAACCTCTTCGACGCCTTTCTCGTACATCTGCAAGTCGAGCAGCAGATCGGAAGGGTTTTCAACCATGGTCTCAGGCATCCAGTAAATCGCGCCGATGAGGTAGAGAACGACGCCGATGGGCGCCGCGATGGAATAGCGCCGGGCCACTGCAAACGCGGTCACGATGGTCGCGTAACTGTAAATTAACATCCATAGCGGGCCGTCGGGGTCGTTCCACTGCACAATAATGCAGAGCAGCAACAGGATAAACATGATAATGGATGCGATTCGCATGATTTCTCCGTGATTTCGTCCGCGGTTCGGCTGAACAAGTCTCGCCCAGGGCGCAATCGTAGTCGGATTCCCATTCTGTCACAACTTCGCGGCTGCATTGCGCGGTGGTACGTCGCTGTGCGATTGTTTCGCCATAACTTGGAGTGCTGTCTCATGTCTATTTCCCGTCGTCAGTTCTTGAAGCACAGCGCGGGGTTGGTTGCCGCGGGCACTGTGTTCGCTGGATGCCCGCTTGCTGACCTAATCCGCACGGTTGAGGCGCGCCGCTCCGTCGATGGGGTGTTGGAAACGGATCTGTGCGTGTGCTTTGCGAACAACCGCATCGATCGCACCCTGCTGCGCTCGCGCACCTACGAGGGAAAGATTCCCGGGCCCACGCTGCGGGTAAAACCAGGCGATACGTTGCGTCTCCATGTTCAGAATGCCTTGCCGGAAGAAGATGACGGTCATGTGCATGTTCACAAAGGCGATCACAACCACAACATTCCCGGCGGCTTTAATATCACGAATTTCCATTCGCACGGCTTGCACGTTTCGCCGAAAGGCATCTCCGACAATCCCTATCGCAAGTTCATGCCGGGGGAAACCAACCTCGTCGAAATCGCAATACCCGCCGACCATCCCGAGGGCACGTTCTGGTATCACCCGCACCACCACGGCGCGGTTACCGTGCAGCTTATGGGCGGCATGGCTGGCGCGCTGATTGTTGAAGGCGACACGGACGAAGTCCCCGAGATTGCCGATGCGCGCGAGCATATCCTCATCATTCAAGAACTGCGCATTAACGAACGGGGCGAAACTCCCGTAATTGACGAACATACCTTTCACGACGGGCACCACGCGGATTTCGCGGGCAGCGTGTTGAAGCGAACGATCAATGGCCAGGTGAATCCAACCATCATGATGCGGCCTGGCGAGGTGCAGCGCTGGCGCTTTATTCAGGCAGGCGTGGAACAGTTCACCCCCTTGGCTCTGGATGATCACCCGCTCCATCACATCGCGATGGATGGCATCTCGTTCAAGAAACCGCAGGAAGTCGATAGCGTGCTGCTCTCGCCGGGTAACCGCGCGGATGTCTTGGTCAAAGCCGGCGCCGAAGGCACCTACTACCTGCGCAAGCTCGCCTATAACCAGGGCGCCGGAGTGGTCGAAGAGGAGATCCTCGCGACGGTAACAGTCCGGGGTTCGCTCATGGATATGCCTTTGCCCACCGGCCTCCCCACACCTTCATCGCTCGTCTTCATTGAAGACGATGAGGTAGAGACGATTCGGCAGGTTTCGTTCAGTGTCGATGGCGCCGGACCGGGCGATATGTTCCCGCGTTTCACCATCAACGGCCAGTTGTTCGATCATGACCGCATCGATGAGACCGTCCCCCTCGGCGCGGTGGAGGAATGGATCATCACCAGCGCAACTGCCGACGAACATCCCTTCCATATCCACACCCATTCGTTTCAGGTCTCGGAGATCGAAAACGCCCCAGTCCGCCCCAAGCGCTGGCAAGACAC
>CALEZK010000430.1 GCA_937928585.1 uncultured bacterium
GTGTTTCGTGGTTGGCGTCCGCGACGTTTGCGTTCCATTCTATGTGGGTGCGGCTGTTCATATAGAACCAGCGATGGGACGTCGCGTCAACTTCACCATTCTTTGTGGTCAGGATCACGGAGCGGTTTGGCCGGAACTCGATGGACGCGATGTCCACGCTTTCGGATGCAACGGGTTCGCCTTGTTCGCTGTCTGCGAGTCCGATGGTCTTCCATGCGCCAACCATTGCGAGTTGTTGTCGCCAGTAGGCGTTTTCGCCAAATCGCAGGCGCGCGCCTTCGGCAGGCCCTTCCTGCATGGCCATGCTGATGCCGGAGACGGCGAAGATGGAAACGATGGCACAGGCCCAGGCGATCGCGTGGCCGGCGGCAGGCCGCCAGAGCGGATCGGAAGGTGATACGTGCGCACCGAGCGGTTCATGGGCGGGGCGTGATTTCAGCAGCAGCAAACTTCCGAGCGCGCAAAGGAAGACGAAGCTTGCGTCGACGAGCATGTGGCCGCCGCGATGGTTGCTTGGGAAATGCTGAATGAATCCGCCGATTGCGGAGAGCCATAGCAAGAGAATCAGAACGAGCGCGCCTTTGCCGTAGGCGGTGCGCGGCGCTATAGAAAGTTCGTTGCGAGCGTAGAGGTAGAGCGCGTAGAGCGCGACGGCGGTGATCACGATTCCGCCGGCGACGAACCAGAGCCACGGCATGATGCCGAGGGTTGGTTCATTTGCGATCACTTTATAGCGGTGAATCCAATCCATCGGCGCGCGGCGAAGGTTCACCCACATGAGAGCGATTAGCATGACGAACACGGCGTAGATGTCGAGCGGCTTGCGCGGGCGGTCTTCGTGGACCGCGGCGAGCCCGTGGCGTTCGAGTCGCGATACGCCGAGCGCGAGGGCGACGCCCATGAACAGCCCGAAGAGTTCTTCCGCGATTTTCCATTGCGGCAACTGATCGGCAATCGGCGCGATCGGTTCCCACGCGATCCGAATGGGATGGCGCAAGAAAACGGCGAACATGAAACCGAGACCGCCGCCGAGTATGCCGTAGCGGCAGAGCAGCATCGCCGCGCGATTCTTCGCGAAGACGAGATAGATCATGAGGGCAATGAGCAGGCCCAGTACACCGCCCCAGCTTTCGCTACGGAACGGCGGCGCGAGAACGAGTCCGCCGAACTTGGTGAGGGTGAGATAGCCTATCCACCATCCCAATGCGCACCAGAGAAAAACGAAGGCGGCGTGACGGTCGGCGCGGCGCGCGAGGAGATGCGTGCATGCGGCCATGGGCACGATGATCGCGGCGAGCCATTCGCCGTCGTGAAAATTGTCCGCGGTGAAGAGTTCGTATCCGGTGCGGGCGGCTTCGTTGAACTGAAAGTAAAGGTAGATGGTAAGAAATGATGCGCACACGGTTGTGAACACACGCGCGAACTGTTCGAGTCGGGATCGTTTGAGGGTGAACGCGAGGCCGAGCGTTGCGCCGCCGATGCCGGCCCAGAGCGCGCCGAGAAAGAACAACATTGCGTAGCCGAAGAGAACATCTGGCCAGGAATCGGTTACGGCGAAGAGGGTGTGCTCCATATAACTGAGCGAACCGCCCCAAGACCAGCCAACGGCTGCAAACAAACCTGCGACGGCTGCGCGGCGATGCCAATCGAGACGTTGCGACGCGAGGCAGACGGCGAGGCCCAGCATGGCACCAGGGACCATTGCGCCGCCTTCGTGGCCGGTGACACCGCGGTATCCCCAGCCAAAGGCCATGACAATCGCGGCGAGCGCGCACATGCGCAGTGTGTTGTCTTTTTGCGCGAGATTCATTTTTGTTTTTCGATCGTGGCTTTGGTTGCGCCGGTGGTTATGCCGCCATCGACCAGCAGGGTTTGGCCGGTGATGTAGGCACTGGCATCGGACGCAAGAAAAACGACGGCGCCGTCGAGATCAGTAGGTTGACCGGGACGTTTGAGGGGAATGCGGTCGCAGATGTAGTCGACCCAGGCTTCGTTCTCATAGAGCACTGCGTTTTGCGCGGTCTTGAACCAACCCGGCGCGAGACAATTCACGGTGATGCCATAGACACCCCAATCGTCGGCGAGGCTCATGGTGAGCTGTTTGGTGCCGCCGCGACTGGCGCAGTAGGGACCGAGTCCGGAATAGCCTGCGACACTTGTTACCGAACCGATGTTGATTACACGGCCGTATGCGTTTGGAATCATGCTGCGGGACGCGATGGCCTGTGCAACGAAGAAGGTGCCTCTGAGGTTTGTATCGAGCACGAGGTTCCAGTCTTCCCACGTCACATCGGCGGCGCGCTTGCGGACATTGCAGCCGGCATTGTTTACGAGTACGTCAATCTTGGGGCATTGCGCCACAGCTTCATCGGCCATGCGCTGAATGCTGTCGTAGTCCCGCACATCCAGTTCAAGGGCCATGCAGGCGCGACCCAACGATTCAATCTCGCGTTGAAACGAGTCGAGACTTGCGCGCGTGCGGCTGGTGATGATCAAGTCGGCGCCGGCTTTTGCGAGGGCGCGCCCCATGTATTGACCCAGGCCTCGGCTTGCGCCGGTGATGAGTGCTGTTTTTCCGCTGAGGTCGAAGATGCTTGTGCTCACGGGCCGATTCCCATATTGGTTTTGGTTGCGACGCGCATGCGTTATGGCGTGAGAATGACTTTCATCAGCCCCGGTTCGCGCGCGTGCAGTCGCTCAAACCAGGCAGGTCCCTCGCTCAGCGGGGCGTTCGCGCTGATGAGGGAATCCACGCGGAGATGTCCGCGCGACATGAGTTTGAGCGCGGTTGCGTATTCGCCAGCGGACGCGCAGGATCCGAACAGGTTAATCTCGCGCGTTACGACGCGCTGCAGCGGCAACTCGACAGTCGGACTTACGTTGCCGACGAGGACCACTGCGCCGCCTTTGCCAACGGAGGCAATGGCAGTTTGGAGTGCTGCATTTGTGCCGACGGCATCGAAGGCTGCGTTCGCGCCGTTGCCATAGGTAAGCTTGAACACTTCGGCTTCGACGTCGGTGGTGTTTGGATTATATGCACAGTGGGCTCCGGCCTGCCGTGCACGGCTGAGGCGTGATTCATCGACATCCACCGCGACGATGAGCCCATAGGCGTGCGCGCGAAGCGCCTGCACAATGAGCAGACCTATCATACCCGCGCCTACGACGACTGCTGAATCGTTGGGGACGAACGAGGCGTGACCGACGGCGTGCAGCGCGACGGCAACGGGCTCGACCATTGCGGCGTGATCGAACTGCACGGTGTCCGGCACGCGATAGAGTACGCGTTCTGGGACGCTCACGTACTCCGCGAATGCGCCGTCTTTGCGATAGTCATCGCAGGATACGCCGAGAACGCGCCTATCGTCGCAAAGATTTATTCGCCCTGCCTTGCAATGTGCGCATGTGCCGCAATATATGGTGGAATCAAAAGTCACGCGATCGCCTTCGCGCCAATTGGTGACGTCATTGCCGAGCGCCGCGATTTCGCCGGAGGCTTCGTGCCCCATGATGATTGGTGGAATGCGGCGGCCTGTTGATCCGTCCATGCCGTGAACATCACTGCCGCAGATGCCGCAGGCGCGGACGCGGATGAGCACTTCGCCGGGACCCGGATTCGGCGTTGGCACGTCGCGCAGTTCGAATTGGTTATATTCTGTGAGGACGAGCGCCTTCATACCAAACCTGCCATCTCGATCAATTTGAAAACGCAAAACGTTGTGTAGACGACGAACGCCAATGCGAGTCCGAAGATGAAAACTTTGTGGGCGCGAAGCATTGGGCGCACTTCATCGTTGAGCATTTTGGGGAAGACGAAATAGAGCGTCATGCCGACGGCGATAGCCTGCAGGGGTGTGAGGAGCAGGCCATCGAGAATTGCGCTCATCTGCACGAGGAACTCCGGCTGTTTGCCGATGGAATAGATGATGCCCATGTTGGTGGCTGCAATGGAAAGTAGAATGACGCGAAAGCGCAGTTTCCAGGGCCATCTTGTGGTGCCGGGGAACAGCACGCGACCACAGTCTGCCAACAAACGCGGCCAACCGCCGAACTGTCCGATCATGGTGCTAATCATTGCGGCGAGCGCGGCGAGAATGAAGAGGTTTGCGCCCCAGCGTCCCCAGTGTTCGCCAAAGATGCGCGCAAGATCGAGGGCAACATTTTCGCCGCCGGGCACAATTTGCGCCGGGCGCAAGATGCCGTTACCGGCAAGCAGGAACATGGACGTCACGACAATGCCAATAGTCAGGGCGAGCGTGGCGTCGAACGTTACGACGCGGCGCCAGCCGAGGAGCGCGTTCGCTTCTTCTTTCGTGATGTTGCGGAGGCGCTCGGTGTCTGCCGGGCGGCCAACTTCGCCTTCGCCGGTCATGCCATACCCGGCACCCATGACCCAGTAGGTGTACCAAACCTGACTTGCAAATCCGCCGGCGGCCCAGCCGAGCAGCGGGAGGATCTCCATCCACGGCGCTTTGGTGGACAGTGCTTTTTCGACGGCCCAGTCTGGGGGTTGGGGAATCTGAAATCCGAAGAGGCCGGTAAGGACGTTGGCCGTGCCAGGCCACGTACGAACCGCGACTACTGTCGCGCCGATGATGATAAGGAGAACGAGCAAAGACATGGCCTGCTTGAGCGGCTCGAACTTGCCGCTCCATACGACGCTGATGACGAGCAGCACGGCAATCCACCCGATCAGGACGGGCGAAATGTTGGGTAGGAAATAGGTCGCGAGTTTTCCCGTCAGGCCGGCGAGCGCGGCGGTGGAAGTTGCGCCCGCGAGCAGTTGTCCGATGAAGACGGGCCAGATGACCCAGTTCTTCGGGCCGGGCGTTCGGGCCATCATATCAATCATGCCTTCGCCGGTGGTGACGGTGTAGTGCGCACCGGCGAGACCAATCCAGTACTTCGAGAAGATGGCGAGTACAGGGACCCAGAGGACGGCGAAACCGAAGATCGCGCCGGCACGCGTGGCGAGGAGCACTTCGCCGGAGCCTATGTATTCACCACACCAGACCAGCCCCGGGCCGAGCGCCATGATAAGCGCGATTCCCCGTGGCGGCGTGCGGATACCTTTTGTTGCGTCGGTTGCTGCGCCCATGTGCTTCCCCAGTCGTAGATGAGGTACGAGCATAACGGGCGCATGGGCTTACGGCAAACTTATCGGGTCTGGCGGAAATCGAAAGCGGTGTTGGCCTCCATCATGGAAGCCAACACCGCTGTTCTTATTCTGGATTGGCGATGTACTAGTTTGTGACGCTGAACTTTACATCGAGTTGGGTGATATTGCCTTGTTTGTCGGCCACTTCAGCGTGCAAGACGCCTTCGGTGCCGGTTGGCAAGGGCTGCGACAAGGTGTATTCGTAGACGCCATCGTTGACCACGCCGAAAAGATCGGCGAGTTCCTGGCCAGCGGCGCGCCCGCCGATCGGGATGTCTGCCGTGACGGACAGACTGTCTTGCTGAATTCCGGTATACGCGTCTGCTACGCCGACACGAAGTACGCCGAGTGGACCGGGATTTTCGCCGGGACGCGGTGAACTTACGGTGAGCGTCGGCCGCAGATCATCGAGGAACCAACCGAAGTCCTCGTCGTCAGTGCCTTGGCTCGTATTGATGGGACAGCCGAGATCGATCCAGCGGACGATGGTCATTTTCTGCTCTTCCGTGAGCGGTTTCACGCCGCTGTCCGGTGGCGGCATTATCGTGCCTTTGTAATCGAGGTCGGCTTCATTGATAGAGCCGTTCTTCAGGGTGCTTGCGACGCCGGGGACTTTTTCCGTTGGATGATCCTTGTTCTTCCAGCCGTCGAGGCGTTTGCCGTAGATCTTCCAGGTCAGCAGGCTTCTGCGACTTTGAAACATACGTATGTAGCGGCTGGCATTGGTCTGGCGCCAGCGCGGTTGGCCATTGACGGTAACGAGTGGCTTGTGACCCCAACGCGCATTTTGATCCCATGCGAGGCGCGCATAGTCGCCCGGAAAATCTCCTTCCACCTTGCGGTCATCCAGCACGAGATTTCCAGGTGGATTGCTGTTCTTCTTGGTGTGGCATTGCACGCAATGCTTTTTGAGGATCGGGCGAATGTCTTTGTAAAACTCGACGTTTACAACGCCTTTGTTCTTGGTTGAGACTGTCGATTCGCCATCAATAGTTTTCGCGAGGAGGGGCGTTTGTTGTGAAAGGTCCCAAATCGGATAGCCCGGTTTTCCGGCTTCCGTTGTGTTGAAATCGAGCGGTTTCTGACTGTGTGCGTGGCAGCCGCCGCAATCCTGACGGACTTCGCCGGGCCGCACCTGATGCCAGGTCTGCGCCATATTCAGGAGCATGCCGTCCTTGTCGATTGTTTGAAAAGTAAACGGCGTGTCGGCGGGAATCTTTGCGAGAAAGCTGGTATCCGGATTTCCTTCCTGATCGAGAATGGGCGATCCATCGGGATTGAATTTGCGCACCGGAATTTCGCCGAGGATGCGGAGCCGTTCTTCCGCGTGGCTGCGGAAGTGTCGACCGTTGTTCGGGCCGAGGTATCGGTCGGTGATGGGCTCCATCACGAGAATTCGGACGGCCCAGATGTCTTTGTCGGAATAGAGACCGGCATCGGCACCCTGCCAGAACCAGTTGCTGCTTTGTTCATTCTCTGCGGTGTTGAACGCATCCAATCCGTTGAAGGTATTTGACCAGGACAAGACCGTTCCCGGCTTTGTATCGCGCTTGATAAGGCTGCTGCTGCCGACGAGGCCGTAGGGCGTGCCTTCGGGAAGGTGCGGCGATTCGCTTCCGTCGTTCGGGAGCCATTCGAGTTCGACGGGTTCGTCGACGCCGTAGACATCGCGGTAGGTGACGACGGGTCGTGGCCAGACTTCGTTCCAGTTGCTTGAGTTTTTGATGAGAACGAGTTCGTTCGGGCTGTTGACGACGCCACCGCCGGGGATGAGATAAAGGCCGGAATTGGGCGCGGGCAACGAGACCGGGCGATTCAATGCGTTGACGGGGCCACCGGAGTATGCGACGAGCAGATCATTGTTCGGAGCACCGCAGGGGTGCGTGAATTTTCCGACGCGTTGGCCGTTGGAGCCAACTGCCGCGGCTTCATCGGCACCACTGGAGAACGGCGTGATCACTTCGATGCCTTTCGGCGTGAAGCTCATCTGTTGCGGCCACACGACGCCATTCGCGAGCACCTGCGTAAGCGCGGTGTTTTGTTTGCGATCCCAGCTTTGAAAGGGGGCTTCGCCCGCAGGCGGGCGGGGGGGAATCTTGTAGAGCGTGCCGAACCCGAAGTTATTGAGATTGTAGTAATTTTCGATGATGAGGTTTTCATCGGAAAGCTGTGTGACAAAGTGGAAAGCCTGGCCGAAGAGGAACGAACTGACGACGGGTTCCCAACGCCGGCCATCGGGCCAGATTGCCCAAGTGCCCCACATGCGGCTGTCGCGGAGGCCTTGCGCTTCGTAGGTGCTGAACAGGATGCGGCCATCCTTCAAGGCTGTGGGGTGCATGGCGCTACCGATGCTCATGGGCGCGATGCATTGGACGTTCGATCCGTCTTCGTCCATTACATGCAACTGAAGCGTCGGGGCAGTGTAATACAGGCGCGGCGGCGTGAAGGCGTTGCGTCCGCTGACGAAGGCGACCTTTCCGCCCGCGAGCGGGCATGGTCCGAGATTCACGATGCCGTGACGCAGTTGGTTGTAATCCCAATCAGGCGGATCTACGGGGTTGGAGAAATCCCATGTTCCTGCGCCGGTGTTCGGCGTGAATTCGCCATGCGTGAGTTGGACGACTTCGCGCGTTTCGAGATTGATTTTGAAAATGTCGGAGCCGGCTTTGGGAATGTTGTACGCGCCGCGCGGGTGCACCTGGTGGAAGTAGGCGTAATAGACCCATTTGCCGTCAAAGGAGACGTATGGGTCGGTGACAGCGCCGAGTCCGCCTTCCACGAGCACCTCTTCCGAGCCATCAGGATGCAGGAGCATCAGGTCGCACCCCTCGTCGATGAGGGCAGGATGGAACACTTCCGGCCAGCTTACTTGCTGGTTATCGCCGTTGCGCGGTTGGCGCACATAGACGATGTCATAATCGACTGCCGCGAGCGCGGTCAGCGAGCTGCTCGAAGCGAGGGCAGCGAGCAGGCAGGCAATCACCCCAAACTTTGTCTGCACGATACTTCCTTCCAACACAGTCCTACCCATTGACCGGGGAGAACGCCTCTTGGTCCCCCCGTGGGGTAGCAACATGTGTTCCCAACACGTCCACTTTTGGATGCGATTTTGGTACCTACCGAGCACACGGGGAGGAGTTCCCCCTCGGTTCGACTTAACCTATTGCGTGGATTGCTCTTGTGCAAACGGCAGGTCGAATCTGTTTGTGTAGTGTGCGGTACCTAAATCGAGTGACACAGCGTCGCCCGAATCGAGCAGGCCCCCGCCTGCGACGATTTGTGTCACCAAGTGGACAAAAACGTTCCCCCGTCCAGTACGACACTCCCAACGAGGTTCCGCTTCCGGAACGAGTGAGTTGTAGCACGGATTAAGTCATAAGTCAAGCAGGTTCAATTGTTTACAAAAGAATAGCGCGATTTTGTTGAAAACTACGAATAGGCACAAAACATGCGCGGCGAGCGGGGGTCCATACAACATCTTGTGGTGTATGTAGTTGGGCGGAGAGAACCGGTTTTTCAGTTATCGCTGGTTTGCAATGCGAACAGCGGTGTGGAAGGAGAGTGTGGCGATCGCGTACAGGGCGAGTGCGCAGAGAAACGTCCAGCGAAAGCCGATGTTCATTGCGAGAATAAGCGCGATAAATATGCCTACGACGGAACAAGTGCCATTTGCGGCCCACGCCAAAGGCACCCAGGCGGGGTTGCGGTTGCCGAGTGCGCGGATTCCAAGGGGAAAGTAGATGCCGAGGAGTATGCCCAAGGGAAGAATTGTGATGACAGTGATGGCAATGCGCGCGGCAAGTGGGAGATGGAGGAGGCGGAGAAGCAGCGCGTCGCCGAATAGCAGGTTGAAAAGGCTTATGGCGAGGAGGCACGCGAAGCCGATCCATAGGGTTTTGCTGGAGGTGGGACCGATATTTCGGGTGAGGAAGCTTCCCGCGCCAGTGGCGAGGAGAAGGGAAAATAGGACGACGCTCAGCGAATAGGTTGGATAGCCCAAGAAAAGAACAAGGCGCTGCATGAGTGGAATTTCGAACATCATGAACCCGAGGCCGATGGCGCAGAAGAACAAGAGATCCGGCACGGCGAGGCGCGAAGTTTTAGCACGACGGCGCGCGATGGAGGAGGGGATCACGATGATCAGGATGCTGAGTGTCAGCGTGGTTGCGAGGGCCAATAGCAAAACGATATCGCCGGTGGGGCCGAGGTAACTTACCTCGACGGCGCCACTGACGAGAGGATTCTCGAACAGATCGCGCCAGCGGTAGAAGCTGAAAAAGAATGGCTGATCGTCGGTGACGGCGTGCAACAACATTTTTTCATTGCGCAGGACTTCGGCGCGTTCGGCTTCGTTTGCGGCGAGGATGCGGGAAGTGGTCACTTCACCGGGGCTACGGCCGTCGTGCCAATACTTAAAGCCGTTGTCGTGGACATAGGCGTCGTATTGCGCGAACTCTTCAGCAGTGAACGGTTCCGCTTTCGCCAGGATAGAAACGAAGAGCGTGTCCTTCTTATCGTCGACCACGACGAGAACATGCGAAGAAGGGTTTTCGACGCCACGCGCGGACAAGGCTTCGGCGATGGTGGCAGCAAGGCGCGGAATCATGCGGGGCGGTCCGAAGTGTCCGCTGGTATCACTTGTGGCGAGGCAAAGTATGCCGTTTGGCGCGAGGTGATCGAAGAAATCGGTGACTGCATCGACGGTGTAGAGATAGCTTTCGCTCAACAGGTGTGCTCCCGCAGCGACAGCGGTGATCGTATCGACGGCGGTGAGGTTGATGACGTCAAACTTTTCGTTCGACCTGCGGATGACGCTGCGCGCATCCCCCACTTCGATCTTGACTCGGGGATCCACAAGGCGGTCGTTGGTGAGATGCGACAGGGGGCCGGTAATGACATGTGCGGTAGATGGGTCGAGTTCGATGCCAAGCACGGACTGCGCGCCGTTGGTTAAAGCGGAAACGACATCGACGCCGCCGCCAACGCCGCCGATGCAAACGCGCGCGCCGGGCTTGAACCTATAGGGAAGCCCGAGCATGTGTGTGGTGTAGAACTTTTCGATGTCCTCGTCGGATTCGAACGTGTGAATCGTTGCGGCAGCGCCGCCGTCGTGCAGGATGAAGGTGCAATAGGGCAGCGTGCCATCAAACTTTTCGCTCAGGCCCCAGCTTCCATAGGAGATGCCGCGCGATGTGCGGGGCACGGGAAACTTTGCGACTTCGGTGCGGAAGACGCTGGTCCACAGGTCGTAGACGA
>CALEZK010000431.1 GCA_937928585.1 uncultured bacterium
GCCTCTTCTCCACGGAACTTCAACAACAGTTTGCGCTCGTCCGACCGGCTTTCGCCAACCGCGGTAACGTAGACCGCGCGCTGGTCCTTGACCGGACATTCCGTCTCGCAGATCCCACACCCGATACACAGGTCCGGCACCATGAACGGCTTGTTCAGCACGACAATATTACCGTAAACGTCCTTGGCTTCTTCATCTTTTGTTTGGATGGCCTTGGGCGAGGTCGGGCAGACCTCTTCACAAACCACGCACGGTATTTCCATGGCATGCGGCAGGCAGCGGCCCTTGTCGAAGAACGCCGTGCCCAGCCGAATCGGGCCTTCCTCCCGGAAATTGCCCTTACCCAGCTTCTCTTCAACGGTAATCTTGCGTATCGCCCCCGTCGGGCATACTTCCGAGCACAGCGTGCACTTAAGCTGGCAATGCCCAATCTTGAAGTTCATGACGGGCGTCCACAGACTTTCCAGGCCGCCCTCCTGATAGGTTGCGGGTTGCAACACATTGGTCGGGCAGGCGTTGATGCATTGATCGCATTTGATGCACTTCGCGAGGAAGTCCGTCTCTTCCACGGAGCCTGGCGGGCGCACCAGCTTTGGCGAAAAGTTCTCGTTGGTGTTCACACCGTGATTCTTCACAAACGGATAGGCCAGCAACCCAAGAATACCGGCGAACACCAAACGGCGTCGGGATATGTCCGGACCAGCGACTACCTGCTTCGTATCAAGCTTCACCATGGAAAACGAAAGAGCGTCTTCGGGGCAGTCGTCAATGCAGTTCATGCAGGAGAAGCATTCGCTGAGGCGCAGCTTGCCCTGCGGGTCGGCCGCGCCTTCGCAGCGGGTAAGGCAGAGATTACAATCCGTGCACTTGTGAACGTCGCGATTAATCCGAAATACGGAAAACCTCGCGAATACCCCGAGCAGCGCGCCAAGCGGACACAGCACCCGGCAAAAGAAGCGCGGAATAATGATGTTCATTCCGACAAGGCCAACGATAACAAGGCCAATCCAGAACGAACCGACGAACACGCGACTAGCGACGCCCGGCTTGAACTTCAGATTGTCGAGCCACACCGTATCCAGCGCCATGCCGTTGGCCGTAAGCGATACGCGGTCGATAGCCATGTCCGCCGCGGGCGATACGACGGTGGCGAAAGTGCGATACATAAGACAAATCGGATCGAGCAGACCAATCTGCAAGGCACCCATCGACGCCATCAACAGGAAGACAGTCAGGATGCCGTACTTAAGAAAGTAAATGCCGCGGTAGCGGTTCTCGTCTATGCGCGATTTGGCGTTGCCAATATTAAACAACCAGCCAATGAACTGGTGAAGCGTGCCGTATGGACAAATCCAGTTGCAAAAGACGCGGCCAAAAAGCAGTGTCAACGCAAGTACAAGTATGCCCCAGCCGAGATAGCGATACACATAGCCGGTTGACAGCATCGTGGCGATCATCACCAGCGGATCCATCTCCAGAATGCGCGATACGGGATAACCGCCCAGCCGCGAAGTCCACGTCGCCCAGATGGAAAACGTAAATATCGCAAAGAAGAATATCTGCGACAGGATTCGCGCATTGGTAATACGGAATGCCTTGCGCGAATCGAAGTTCTTGATGTAACTGACAATTTTTTGCATGGGTTTGCTATACGATCCGGACGCGACCGTCCCAATTAAGAATTCCGCTGCCTTTTTGCTCCGCCTTGTACAAATATTCCGGGTAATCACGTCCGCGTTCCAGCAGATGTTCAAACGCCCATGCGTCCGCGGCGACCGGGTCGACGGCTGCGATGACGGCGTCGCCAGGCTTCACATTGGAAGGATCACCGCCGGTCGGACCGTTCTGCATAAGAATATGGGTGCCGTCGAGTATCGTCATCGTCGGGCGAATCATGATCGAAAGATCGGAAACGATCCCATGGATGTCCTGGTGAAACTGGTTGCGCGTGCCCCCGAGCAATCCATACCAATTCTTGATCCCCATCGACGCATGACAAAGGTTGTGGTCTTTTATCGGCGCGAGGCCAATTACCTTGTCAACGTTCGTGAATGGGCGCTGAAAGAACCACCAGTTTTCGATCAGTTCTGCGCCCGGCGTGTTGAGCATCTTAAATGCGTTCGAATCGGGCAGATAGATTCGCCCTCCGCCTTTTTCAGTCGCGTAACGCACCTTGCTCTTCTCGAAGCAGTCCGCGGGAGACTCGATGGGATTGTCCGCAACGCGCACTTCCTGCGCGCGGCAATCCACGAGCAACATCTTAATGATCAGTTCGACCAGTTCCGGGTTCGAAGTCGCGCCGAGGTTGGGCGCGCGATCAAACGCAACGTTTGGCTTAAGCAGGACGATGTCGCCGGGCTCTATGTAATGCTTGATGCCGCCGATCGCGTCCAGTGCGGCCATTAGCTTCTCTTGCGGCGTCCCTTGACGGCCAATGCCGACGTCGGCCTTGCCAAAAGGCTTTTCGACGCGAAAATCTCTGAGGCTGAATGGCTTGTGCTGCGGAACGCTGCGCAACCCCGAACTGTCGCGCATGGAAAGGGGCCAATTCTCCGGCGCCGCCGCGACATACGTCGCCGCGCCCGCAATACCGCCCACCGTCGTTAAGCGCCGGAAGAACGTGCGCCGATCCATCTCTGCCTTGACGTAGTCAGGATGCTGGATAGGCTTCGTCTTCGTATTCTTCTGGCTCTTCGCTTGCTTCGGGCTGTTGCTCGGGCTGTTGGGGTTGTTCGGGTCGGGGCTGTCTGTCTGCATCGTCTTGACCGTCCAATGCCGCTCTCAACGAGGCCAATGCCTGATCCAGTGCAGCGGTTTCCGGCGCGCCATCGACGCCGTACACGATATTGCCTTTTTTGCCAATGGACAGATACGCGTTGAGCACCTTGTGCTTCAACAGCACTTCGTCGTCTGTCCGGCTCACCTCGTCGTTGTCGAAAAGCTGATTCTCAAGGAGCTTGCTGTAAAGCGCCGCCGCGTCCTCGGTGGACTTCGCTTCATGCACGAAATAGCGGAATGCCGGATCCGCTCCCGCCTTGCCAAACCAGAAATCCGTTGCGAAATCGAACTGGAAGACGTCCGACTTCTCGAAAAGTATCGCGTCAAACGGCACGTTCAGATCCTGTGCAAGCACTCTGAACGCTGTCGGCAAGGGCGCAGATCCTCGGCTCGCCATATCGCTGAAAACGGTAGCAAGCGCCTTGCCTTTGTCCTGTATCTCCGCCGCTTCGGAATTGCCGGATACCTTGAAGAAATACTGGCCCGCAATTCCAATAGCGCCGGCGGCCGTCGGATAGTAGTGCGCCGCGCCGGCGCTGGTCACCGCCACACTGGCGTCGCGCTGCGCACCAAAGATGCCAAGGGCGTTCTCAAGATTGCCCATGTCGTAAAGCTCGATTGAAACTTCGGACTCACCACCGGTTTTCTTCAGGGACACATAGTGCATCTGAACAAACCCGAACTGAAAGAATTGATCGGCGGCGCCGTTGATCTTCTCGTAGAGGTTGTCTTTGGTAAAGTGCTGCAGCCGGGAAGAAGGCTCCCAAGCGTTGTCGAGGACGCTTGCCGGAAACGGCGTCAGGTCAGGTTGCGTCGCGCCGCCCGTGGCCGTCCGCTGCAAAGGATCGACCCAGCGAAGCATTGGGGTGCGATACAGGTTGTCGACAACCGATCCTTCTTCGAGAAGGGCAACGGCGATGTCCCGTTCGCCAGGATCGAAATCATCTTTCCTGTCGAAGAACCACGCACCCATGAGCACGACAATTACGCCGAACACAATGGTGAATGCGACTTCACCCTTTGTGATGCGTTTGCGCAACACTTTCCGTTTCCGGTCAGTAAAAATCTTGTGTTCGCGCGAACTGATAAACCACCGCGGCACTGCTCTCTCCACAGAAGATTATGTTCACAATACGTCGGCGTTCACTATAGCAGAATTCACCCGGAGCGGGTAACATTCAGCCCCCGGACGCCAATTGAGGGTACCCCGAGCAGCCTACACCCTTGGCTCGCAGTGACTTGCAGGCCGCCCGGGGCGATAACCGTATTGGCTTACGGCAGTCCGATTATCGTGAACTCCTCATTGCTCGTGTCGTTTATCAGGGGCGACGCGATGGAGATGACTCGGACCGTGTAGTCGTCGTCCACCTCGATATCGGTCGGCACTACCCATTTGGCCCTGCCGTCGTTCGGCGTTATGGCCTTGATTGTTTCGACCAGTTGACCGTCCTGCAATAGTTCTATGCGGACATTTGCGCCGGTGAAACCAAATGACCGCCACTTTATCGTCTCCCGGTCGCCACGCACCCATATCTCCCCGCCATTGGGCTTTTTGACCTTAATACGAACGCCTTTCGTGTCGGCGTCAACCGCCTGCCACGACGAAACGGCAATCGCAAGTGCGCAGGCCACGGCAACCATAATTGCCCCAAACGGTTTCACAATCGACATTGGTGAATTCCTCCAGTTTTGTCGCCAAAATCCGCTAGCCCGGACGGCGCAGGTAATCTCTGGTGTCACGGCAAACGCTCTGCAGGGCCTGCAAATGCCCACGATCCAATACTGTCGGCGTTGTCCTACAAACTTTCCGGAAAAAGGGTAATCGTTGGACGCCACGCTCAAGGTTGGTATACGCTCGCGGATGTTCTGAGCGCGCATAGGGCGGGCGATGAAAGGAGTGTGCGTGAGCGTCGTCGTGGTTACCGGTTCCGGCGGATTGGTGGGCGCTGAATCCGTGCGCTTCTTTTCCCAACACGGATTCGATGTGGTCGGCATCGACAACGACATGCGCAGGTATTTCTTTGGCGACGAGGCATCAACGGCATGGTCCGTGAATGCACTGAAATCAGAAATACCTTCGTACCGACATCACACGCTGGACGTGCGGGATGTCACCGCCATCGATTGCGTTTTCGCCGAGTACGGCGCCGACATTTCGCTCGTTGTCCACGCGGCCGCGCAACCGTCGCATGATTGGGCCTCACGGGAACCGCTTGTGGATTTCGGGGTCAATGCCAACGGAACGCTCAACATGCTTGAATCTACCCGCAAACACTGCCCGTCCGCCGTGTTCATTTTCACGTCTACCAACAAGGTATACGGCGACCGCCCGAACGCGTTGCCGCTCGTCGAAACGGAATCCCGATGGAACATCGCGGGCGGCCATGTATATGAAGCGGGCATCGACGAATCCATGCCGATAGATTTCACGACACATTCGGTCTTCGGCGCATCCAAGGTTGCGGCGGACGTAATGGTGCAGGAGTATGGCCGCTATTTCGGCATGAATACGGTCTGCTTTCGTGGCGGGTGTCTTACGGGGCCGGGCCATTCCGGCGCGGAATTACACGGGTTTCTGGCGTACCTGGTGAAATGTTGTGTTACGGGAAGGCAATATCAAATCTTCGGATACAAGGGAAAGCAGGTTCGCGACAACATCCATTCGCACGATTTGATACAGGCGTTCTGGCAGTACTACCAGCACCCCCGACCCGCGGAAGTCTACAACATCGGCGGTGGCCGCTACTGCAACGTATCGCTGATTGAAGCAATAGCGATTGCCGAAGAAGTCTCAGGCAAGAAAATGAACACCCTCTACCACGAAGAAAACCGCATCGGCGATCACATCTGGTGGATCAGCGGATTGAAAAAATTCGAATCGCACTATCCCGAATGGAAAATCACCTACAATATCCGCGCAACCATGGAGGAGATCCATCACGCACTCGTCGACCGGCAATAACTCCCGGAAAAAGATCGTTTGACGACATCCCCCAAAAGGGCTTCCAATCAAAAAACACAAGAAACACAGGATATTGCAGCAGCTCGCAATCCGCGCCAAAGGCGCACAGCAACCATAGCCAGGGGCAACGCCCCTGGAAAAACACCCACCCACATCCACGCCCCGTAAGGGCAAAGCAATCTCAATCCAAAACCAAACATCACTGGCGCGTTTCCATGAATTTGTCCCAGAGCGATTGCCGGATAAAGACCACTCGAAGCACTTTTGGACGAAGCGCGTGGGTCTCGCTGTGGTACTCCCCTTGGAGCTTTGCCTGCAGGTCGCGAGCGGATTGCGGTGACGCGATAATCATGGATGCGTTGTAGAGCGGATCGTCGGGTTCCGTTGGCGGCTGGGTCCAATAGCCGGTGTTCTTGAATTCGCGCAGATACCACGGCAAGGGCCAGTAGTCGCCATCCGGCGCGATCACGCCCACAAGCATATCATCGCCATCGGGACTTACCGCGGCGATTTCGGCCAAACGCTCCTCGAGCCGCGCGATTGCGCTGGAGGTATGCGCGTAGACATACGGGTTCCGGACATCGGCGTAGTACACGAAGCTCGCGCGATACGCCTGCGTCGCAAGCTGTAGTATCAACAGTGCCAACAGCGCGGCAACGCAAATGCGCGCGTATCGCCACCGAATGCCGCGCATGAATGCATCCGCCCCAACGCCCGCCATGACGATCATCGGTTGCAGAAAGTTCAGCGCGCACCATGGCGTCTTATACGGAATCACGGAATAGGCCACGGTGATGCCGACCGTGTAGAACGCGATAAACCGCAGCAGATTCAGCGCTGGGCGATCCGGATTACGTTTAGCGAGCAGCGTGACGATGATGCCTTTGACCGCGAACACCAGAATCAGCGCTTCGCTGAACCAGGGATTTGGCGTGTGCCGCGTGAGCAGGAGCATCCGCAGATAGTAATCCCAGGGTTTGTCGTGGATGGCGAAATTTCCGGCCTTATGGGTGTAGTTCGCGTAGGTCATGATGGAATCGACAACACCGCGAGGGTGGGTAAAGAATGACGAGAAAAAAAGCATGGACACCGCAACCGCAACAAACGCGCACGCAAAGGCCCGCGAATACCCGATGCCTTTGACGGCAGCGGCAGTTTGAAAATCGCCATCACGCCAGCGCGACCATACCACCGAGCATCCCCACGCGCCGGCGTATGACGCAAAAGCGAGAATGCAGGTTTCCTTGCTGGCGTGCGCCAACCCAACGCAAAGCCCCGCGAGCACGGCCGCGCCGTATGATTTGCGTTGAACGCAATGCCAACCAGCAACGATTGCGCCAAACGCAAAAAACACGAGCAGCATTTCCTGAATAAAATACCGGCTGTAATACACCATCGCCGGGGAAACCGTCGTGAGGATTGCCGCGATTAAGACGGCACGCGCGCCAAGCGCATTTCGCAGCGGCAAAAACAACAACACCATGGCCGCGCCGAACAGCACCGGCACGATGCGATACGTCGCCTCCGTCGTGCCCGCGAAAGTGCCGTCGGTAAACAGCCAGGCAAAGGGGAGCATGAAATAGTAAATCGTCGGACCGTGATGTTCGACGGGGTCGTAGCGGTACTTGCCCGTCTCCAGAAGCTGCCCGGCCTTGTAGGCCTGGTTTGCCTCGTCGCCATGAAAGGGTTTGAGATCAAGCAACGGCAGCCGGAAGGCTAACGCTCCGGCTGCCGTCAATAAAAGCAGTATCAATACGATATGCGAACCGCTGGAGCGGGTCTCCGATTTTGCATTCGCGAGTCCCATGCTCCGGCGCGCGTTTCGCTACTTGCCTGCGGCGGGTTGGCCCCAGACTTCAACTTCCACATAGTGGTTCGTGTCGTCGGACGTGTTGCCCTTCGAGTACAGACGCACGTACCGGCCCGAGGTGGGCTTGCCGTCTTTCATCGCGTTCACAAGACGGCCTTCGTAGGTCTCGATGTATTCCTTGTCCTTGCCAACGCCAAGGCCGGACGAGTTGTCGTAGTCATTGTTGTAGACGGTCTGCACGTTCTTCGTGAACTCGGCATCGTCCGCGGTGCGCACCACGAAATCGAAATAGACGCGGTCGGCGGCGTGAAAGTGCCAAACAAGAATCGCGTAGATGTCGCTCTGCTGACCCAGATCAATCTGCACCCACTGCGTGCCCGCGGCGAGTTCCGTGAGGTACTCAGTCTGGTATCCCTTTTCGCCATCGGTGATCATGCTCAGCTTGCCATTGGTCGGATCCGGGTCGCTGCTCGTTACAGCCTTGCCCGTCGAAAGAATCGTCGCACCCTTCGGCGCCACAAATGGTTCGCGCGGCTTGAAGCTGCGCTCTTCGAGGTGTTCGCTGAAGTAATCCAGCGGGGTGCCCCCAAAATACGGCGGCGGCAGCTTGATATCCAGCGGGGCTGCCTCGCCGGCGGGAGCGGCCTCTTTCTTGGCTTCCGCCGCGAACGACGGGATGGACACGCCATACGCCGCGACAAGCATTGCTGCGACGGCCCGGCGAATGTACGAAACACGAATCATGACTTCCTCCTGTAGCGCCTTGTGACAATTGGGGAACAACGGGCACATTTTCCGAATTACCAGACGAATGTGCCGCCCAAGTTATTCGGAATAGTATTTGATCCGGCGGCGGGATATGTCAAACCGCCGATTCCGGCGCCGAATGGCTACTTACCGTCGACCGGCTTGCCCCAAACCTCGACTTCGACGTAGTGGTTCGCGTCGTCCGAAGTGTTACCCCGGGAATACAGCCGGATGTATCTCCCGGTCGCGGGTTTTCCGTCCTTCATCGCATTAACCAGGCGGCCCTTATAGTCTTCGACATATTCCTTGTCTTGGCCAATCCCAAGCCCGGAAGAGTTGTCGTAATCATTGTTATAAAGCGTCTGGACGTTCTTGGTGAATTCCGGGTCGTCCGCGGTGCGCACGACAAAATCGAAGTACACGCGGGCCGCCGCATGAAAGTGCCAGACGATCAGCGCATACAATTCGCTTGACTGCCCCAAATCAATCTGTACCCACTGCGTGCCGGATGCAAGCTCAACCAAATGCTCGTTCTCGTGACCCTTCTCCCCGTCGGTAACCATGCTGAGCTTGCCATTGACCGGATCCGGGCTACTGCTGGTCACCGTCTTCCCGAACGAAAGAATGGCCGCCCCTTTTGGGGCCGAAAAAGGTTTGCGAGGCGCAAGATCGAGCGGTTCAAGGTGTTCGCTCTCGTAGAGGAGGGGCGTTCCGCCGAAATTCGGCGGCGGCAGCTTGATGTCGAGCGGCGCCATCTCAGGCTCCGCAAACGCGGCTACCGAAGCAATGACCGCAGTCAAAAAAACCATGCGCAAATGCATGACATTCTCCACGAATTTCGTCTGGGTAGTAGCGATGCCGATAAGTAGTATGTTGGTTGCGAACCCACTTTTCAACGCGCGTGCATGCGCGTTCCAGGCCTATCGCTTTTCCACCAACTCGATTGCTGCCGGGTTCCCAAGCAACAAAACGCGTTCACTGCCAACCGCGCGGCGCTCGATGAGTTCAAGCCCGCGCAGTTCCGGCGCGAACGGAAGCAGCCATCGCCAATCGGGTTCCTGCACGATCAGGAACGCGGCATCGCCAGTGGTGACCTTCTCCGCAAACGCGTGCACCGATTCCCCCACGGCCACTTTGAACTGATCGACGTAGGGCGATTTCGCTTTCGCAAATGAAAACACGCTCTCGGATGTGGCGCGCAGTTTCTCCACTTCCGCATCGGAAATCTTCGACCAGTCGGAAATGGCGACGTTCCCGGTCGCTTTTCTCAACGCATTGCCCAGCGCACGCTGTTGGGCCATGAATTCAGCGGGATCAATATCGGCGGGCGCCTCGAGCGGCCACTCCTCGACGAGAAACGGTTCATGCTCGTGTTTCGCATAAAAGATGTACTCCTCCCGCGAGAATGCAGCCGAGTACAACCGGTAATCCGTGCCGCGCTCCGTCAACGCGCGCAGGGGTTCACAAAACGCGCTCGCCCCTTTGAACTGGTTAATCTCGGGCATCAGCAAGGTCGCGGCAATCACGGCAAGCCCCGCGAAATGTCCGGCCATCGCGAAGTGGAGACTTCTCCCCTGCTTCCTGATGGTCGCAACCAGTGCGTGAATCGAAAAAATCAGCGCAGCGGCAGTGAGGACCGAGACCGCGCGCAGCAAATCATAGTGAACGGAAATGCCAAGACCGTCCAGCGGCCAATATGCGCCGATGTCCGGGTATAACTTGTCATCAAACCATGCGAGATAACCGATAGGAACGGCAACGGCGCCCATGGCCAGCAGGATAAGCGTCCACAGTGCGCCGATGGTGCGCCGCACCCAGGTTCGATCGGGTGTGCGCATGAGTTCGACAACGGCATACGCCACGACAATCGCCACTGCCGGAAACAGGGGCAAAAGATAAACCGCGCGCTTGCCTGAGCTGATGGAGAAAAAAATCAACGCGGGAACGATCCAACACAGCAGAAAGCGCATGGCATCGCTCTCTCGCCGGCGCTTCCACGTAAACCAAATCACCCACGGCAGGAAAAGCGTCCACGGGAACAGATTAAGCGGCAGGTTCTCCAGGTAGTAATACGGCGGGCGCGCCTTGCTGGTGACTGGCCAACGCTCTTTTCCAAA
>CALEZK010000432.1 GCA_937928585.1 uncultured bacterium
TCGAAGGACTGGTATGGATAGGTGACCATGATGTCCTGCTTGCGGATGATGTCCATCATGGGCACGCGCAGGTTACTGTCGAGCACGGGATGCGGCACCGGATTCACCTTGGGATAGGCAAGATCGGGACGCGGGTTCGGGAACCGCATCAGGTCTTTCATATTGTGATAGCGACCGCCGGGAATCAGCGTGTCGTCGGCGATGATTTTCAATTCTTTCTGGAGCACCTTCAAGAGACCGGGTGGCATGGTGGCGTCGTACACGAGGCGCGTGGGGCGTCCGCCCTTGCGTTGCTTGAGCACGCGCTCCATCTTTCGCACATAGCCTTCAGAAAAGTCGTTATCGATGTCCAGTTCCGCGTCGCGCGAGATTTTAATCTCGTAGGCTTCGATGCGTTCGTATTCGAAGATGTAGAAGATCTGATCAAGGGCGTATCGAATTACGTCATCAACGTACATGATGTTGCCGTTGGGTAACTGCACAAACCGCGGTACCTCGGGGGGGATTTCCAGTATGGCGTACCGCGTCTTCTCGCCCCACATCTTTACGGCGAAGTAGACGGCGCCGTCTTTCAGCGACGGGAAGGGTTGGCCGTCCCGGATTAGGATGGGAACGGCAAACGGCATGACGTTTGCCCGGAAATAGTCGTTCACCCAATGCTGCAACTCTTGCGACTGCTGGGTGAGGTCCTGTTCGGTGAGGATTTTGATGCCTTCGTTTTCCAGGGCGGACACAATTTCCGCATAGGCCTCGCGGAAACGCTCGTCCAACTCGCGCGTTTTATCGCCGATGACTTCGAGCACTTCCGCCATGCCCTTCTTGCCGAGCTCGAGACGACGGTGAATACTCGCAACGCGAACTTTGAAGAACTCGTCCATGTTGGACGAGAAGATGCCGAGAAAACGGAGACGCTCCATCAAGGGGTTGCGTTTGTCCTCCGCCTCCTGCAAAACGCGTTCGTTAAAGGAAAGCGTGGAGATTTCCCGTATCTGAAAGAGGTTATTCATGGGCGGTTCACTATAGTGAATGAATGAGGTGCGGTGCAATTAGTCGACGACGGACGCGGGAACCCGGAAGACGGAGGTAGCACTGGCCAACAGCCAGGACCCCGGTTTGTGCTCGGTGAGGAAGGTGCAATCGACTGCCAACAGCAGGGGGTTAAGGCGGTTTTCGGTGAGATTCCAGCGGTAGAGAATGCCTTGCGCAATGCAGTAGGCCGCCCCATCCGTTCCGAACCGCAGGGCGGTCGGAACGCCCACGGGGGAAGGCCCCTTGAATAGCGCCTCGCCTGTGGCGGTCTCTATCAGGGCGATTTCACCGGAAGATGACGCGATAAGCACCCCGTCGCCGGATACGCCGTGCACCGTAGTGGTATCCGCCCCAGGCCACAACTCCAGTTCTTGCAGAACCTTACGGGACCTGGGATCGAACGCGTAGACCACGGCTTGCGGCTGTGTTGGCGGGTGGCTCCGCATCTGCCCCCATCGATCCGTGCCTCCCCAGAGCAGCCCGTTTTTCGGGTCGTACGCGAGGGAGGGAAGGTTTTGATCGGGGATCAGTTGATGATATACGTCGACCTTCTCGGTACTGGGGTCGACCACCGCGAGGGCCCCGCCGAGCTTGCTGTACTCGCTGTCGGAACTGATGTACACGAGCTTGCCGTCAGTCACCGCGGCTCGTGGACGGGTTTGCGCGTACTTTTCGCCGAGCGCGAAAAATTCGCGCGGGTTGTTTCCAAAGGCAAACGGAACCTTCGGATCGTAGACGGACAATATCGAGCCGGTGTAGATCCCAAGATAGCCCTTGCCGCCCAGCCCGACGGCGCACATCGGCTCGCCGCCGGTGCGGGCAACGACGGTCTCCGATTCCCGCACGGCGCCGGTCTCGGGATTGACTGCAAAGAGATTTTGCTGGCTGTAGTTCGCCCCGATCACGCAGTCCGGCGCAATCGTTTCTAAAAACATGATCCCGTTGCCGCCAGGCGCTCGGTTGTCGAGTTGTCCGGTGGTGAACGATTTCGACGCGATCTCGTAGCGAAACATGCCGCCGAAATAACTCACGCCAACGACAGCATCGTCGTACACCTTCATCCACCATGACGGCTCGGAGGGGATTCCCGTGTCGCCCAGCAACTTCGGCTTGGCATCGCCAGCGAACTCCCACACGCGGCCTGACGGGTTGGTGACGCCGTAGGTTTTGCCGTCGTGACTTATCGAACCCGCCAGAGCCGTGTCGCCGGCGAGTGCGGCAAGATCCACTGCGGGCGTTGATGTGCCGTTTTGCAACGGATCGGACTTCTGAATCGCTCGCGTCTTTGGATCGAAAGTCATCCATACTTCATCCGGCCCCCAGGCCCTGAACCGAATGCGACCATCTTTGTCTTCGCTGAGGTTTGTCACATAGGTCGTATTGGGCACGAGCTTCTCGCGCACGTCCCAAGTATTCGTCGCGGGGTCGTACTCGCCGAAGGCGGCATTGGGATACGTGCCGAAATACACGCGTCCATTGGAAGCACCTATTGCGTCCCACGTATAGATGGCGTTGCTGATCGGGGTGTCAATCGTTGTGAAGCTGCGCGACTTCCATTCGAAGCGATATGCGCGGGCGTTTGCGTATGGCATGAAATAGACGTCGCCGTTTGGGAGCATCGCCGCGCAGTGCGAGCCGTTGTCGTTGTTCGGCATGTCGAAACGTTGCGCCGACAGATCGCGGCCATCGATCAGAAACAGCCAGTTCGCTTTTGTGGAATAGCTGAATGAAAACAGCCCCATCGTGTAGCCGTCGGGAAAATGCAGCGGGCGCCGTGTATAGCCCAACAATACGCGCACCGAAGGCGTCGCCAGGAGTTCGGGTTTGGGTAGTTGTTCGACTGGCGTGGCAACAACGTTCGGCGCGTCGCGTAGGGGATGATCCGCCGGAAACTCCGCACGCGCAACTGCCATAGCCAACACGGCCACACACACGCATCTAAACAGCGTACGTCGGGTCATTCGGCGCTCACGGCAAACAGTTTCGCGGCGCGCATCCGGCACGCGATGTGTAGGAGTTGACGGTCGTTCTCATCAGGCCTGCGCCGATTCTTGACGACCTCGCGGACGGGACCTGGAACCCTGGTCTGACCTTTGCTCGCAAAGGTGAAATGCATGCCAAATGCTCCTTACCTGACAGGATTGCCTTGCTTTTTTGATTTCGCCTCACCCTAATCCAGAATGATCCCGAACGCAATTTCCACCCGGCGCATCGCACTGCGGCGCGATGCAGAATGCGGACTGCAAACCTTGTTTACTTGCTGTCCTTACAAAATATGGCTACGCTCTCGCCGATGAAAACCCTGATATCGATTTTATTGTTGTTAGCTTTCGTCGGTTCCGGCTGCGGCGCGGCGCCGGAAACCGCTCGTCGCTATGCGACGACCATCAATCCACTCCGCGCGATACTCGCTGAGGTTGCGGGCGATCGCGCTGAGGTCGTTGCGTTGGTGCCGCCGGGTGCGTCGCCCCATACCTACGAACCCCGCCCGTCGGATGCAAGTGCGGCGAGCGCCGCACTGGCGCTGTTCTATGCGGAACAAAGCATCGATGCGTGGGCGGCCCGGCTCCCGGCGAAGCATCGTATCGCCATGTTTGCCTATGTCCCCGAGGAAATGCGGTTACCCTGGATGGAGACGCATGATCACGGCGATCACGAAGGTCACGATCATGGCGATCACGCCGGTCATGATCATGGAGACTGGGATGGCCACTTCTGGTCTGACCCGCTTGTTGTGAAGGCGATGCTTCCGGCGCTGAGTGACCAGCTCGCGTCGCTCGATCCCGAAGGTGCTGCGATCTATAGGAAGAACGCAACGGAATTCGCCGCGAAGCTGGATGCGTTGGATGCAACGCTGCAGCATACGTTCAAGGAACTCACGGGCCGCCCCGTCTTCATGTTTCATCCCTCCTGGAACTATTTCATGCACCGGTATGGGCTTGACGTTGCGGGTGTGATTGAACCGAGCCCAGGAAAAGAGTCAACACCGAAGTACATCGAAGGCCTGATCGAGACCGCGCGTGCGCGCAAGGTCCGCGCGGTGTTTACGGAGCCGCAACTTCCGCGTCGACCCGCGGACGTCTTGGCAGCAGCAACGGGCCTACCCGTCTTTGAGTTGGATCCGAATGGCGGCACGGACGGC
>CALEZK010000433.1 GCA_937928585.1 uncultured bacterium
GTGCAGTCCAGCGCGGGAATTGGCGACGCGCCGGGGAATGGCAAGAGCACATGCGATGGCGGGGTGTCGCCGCCGCCCAGATAGGAGGTGCGACCACCATCGTCGTCGTGCACAAAGCGAAGCACGAACGATTCGCGACGGGCCACCGCGGTGGGCAGTGGCTTATTGTGGAAGAAGAGCGGATTCGACGCGCGAAACGCCTTCAAGGCGGCTGACGCGTGTGTCCAAGCCGAGGATCCTGGAGAGAACGATTCCGGATCGGATGGATTCCCACCCGCACCAAGAAAGAGAGACAGCCAAATTGAATAGGGAGACAAGCCACAGTGCACTTGACTTCTATCGGCTGTTCCATCGCCATCCAGGTCGTCCAGCAAAAGCGATTGCATCGAGACGAAGGACTCCCAGTCGCCGACGCCGTCCACTAGTTCATCTGAAGTTCCAACGGAAGTGTCGAGCGCCATTCCCCAGGAGCGCACCAGCAATGGAACGGCCATCGTCTTCCCGTCGATCTCGACTTGAGGCCAGATATTCGGAAAGAAGTCGGCCTTATTGAAGGACGCTTCCTGAACTTTGTCGCTGAGGTCGGCTATGAGCCCTCGTTCGGCAAGCACTGCGAGAATTGATGCTTGTCCAATCTGCGCACCAGGTATGAACATGATGTCGCCAAGATCGGCTTCGCCGACGGTCTTCGCATCGAACGATTCGAGGCCATCGGTAACGTGGACAACAGCGCTCGGATGGGCTGTCATGTACCCTTCGGCCAACGTTTCGAGTCCGTACCGAACGTGTGGGCGAAGATTCCAGGGAGGCGGCCCCAGCGTAAGCGCCACTCCATCCGCGAACGATGCGGTTACCAGGAATGCCGCGGCCAGGACACGCAGATACTTCGGGAACAAATCCAGCGGATTAACCATTTTCTCAACCCCTCAACCCGCCGGCTCCATAGCAATAGTACACTAACTATGTGCTGCTGTCAAGTCGATGGTCCGGTGCCCTTCCCGGGTGGGTCCGGGGTGGCGCGCCTGGATGCCTTAGATGGCGTAAGATGTTGTCGGGGCTTGTGATAGGTCTTGTGGCATTCAAACCTCACGTTTGGATGCCCTGAGTTGTCTTTATTACATGGGAGATAAAGTGTGGGCGGACTACCTGAGAGAAGTTGCACGGACGCCGAACTCGTGCGCCGCGTCGTGGCGGGCGAAGCGCACCTGTTCGAGGAACTGGTCTTCCGGCACTACAACCTGGTGTTCTGTGTTTGCTACGGGCGGACGGGAAACAAGGAAGACAGCGAAGACCTTGTTCAAGAGGTATTCCTGAGTTGTTTTCAAAGCCTTGCTCATATCGAAGACCCGGCGAAACTCCAGCACTATCTGGCGCGGTCCGCCAGGAACTGCGCCGTGAACCTGATGAAACGCAAAAGCATCGGCCTGAAAGCCCATGAAGCTTATCAACAAAATGAGCCGCACGACATGTCGGCCCTGAGAGCACAAGTCCAAGAAGAGGACGCGACCGAACTGCGGGAAATGTTGCGCCGTCGCCTGGCAACCTTGCCGGACAAATCGCGGGAGGTTATCAGCCTCTACTATTTCAACGAGATGACGACTTCGGAAATTGCGTTGCTGTTGGACGTAAACGAACCCGCGGTGCGCAAGCGCCTCGAGTACGGCAGGAATGTCTTGCGGGTATCGCTCGAGCGCGAAATCAAGCCGGCCATTCAGACCCCTGACGAGCGCAAGAAAAGTATTGCGGTCATTCTTGGGGCGCTGCCCTTCTCGCCGATTGGCCTTGTCGATCAATCAAAACCCGGCACCGAAGCGGCCGCTCCAATTTTACCCCCCGCGACGCCTACGATTGGTGGCGTGAAATGGCTGACGATCGCTTCCGCGCTGATGATCATCGGCGCAATTCTAGGTCCCCTGTTCCTCAGATCATTTGAATCGCAAGCGCCTGAATTGCAACCGCCGGATCAAGGCCCCGCGGCGGTATCAGTCGCTGAATCGAGCGAAATCATCAATGGAGAGAATGTTCGTCCGCCCTCCGAAGTGCCTGTAATTCCGACTGAGGATGAGCCCAAATTGATCGGAGGCTTAACCACGATCCAGGTCGGACCACCGCCAGCGGCAGTCCGCGATGAGCAGTTGCAACTTCTGCAAGACGTGGGCGAAGCGCTATCGACTGCACACGATGTTGTCGTCCGCATTGGAGGCGAGGCTTCGCGCGGCCCGGGCGATCTGATGTTTCTTGAAGGCAATGTGATTAGTGCAGTGCCGATGCTAGCGGAAATGATCGAGAGCGGTGAGGTCGTCCCGCTTGATGGTTATCTCGGCGATGCGGACTTCGATAAGTCGGATTTCTTTCCGAATCTTTGGAACGGCGTTTCGCATGATGGCAAGGTCTGGGCGATTCCCGTACTTGTCGATTCATGGGCGTTGGCCTTGAACACGCGCTTAATTACGCCTGCACTCGCAGAGTTCGAGTCAGCCGACTGGCCCGCCATTTTTGACATTACGCTGGATCATGCTCCGGCGGAACCGCTTGTCGGGATCCGATTCCCTGCTGGACTCGTGTGGGACACACTTTTTTATGCTCGAGGCGGTTCGTACGGCTCATTAAATGCAGCAGGTAGCCCTGCATGGCAGGAAGCGGAAACGGATTTTCATTCGCTTGTACTTGCATCGAAAAACCTGTTTCAAGACTCGCCAATCTTTTTCAACGATTTGCCAGCGGCGATCGTTCGCGATGGCACTACCAACTCAACCGCGTTTGTAAATCTGAGTAACGAATCAGACGCATGGATCACCGTTGCGCCAAAGACGAACACGCCCATACCCACGGCGGGATACAGCGTGGCCGCAATTCGGAAAACTACACCGGAAAAGCAACGTGCCGCTTGGGAATACATCAAAGAGCTGCTTAAACCCGAGCGAATGCTGCGCGCGGCGCGGGAGAACCACGTGACGCCATTTCGCGAGTCCGTCGCGGCGCGGATCGATGATCCCAATCAACAGGCGTTCATTCGCCAGGTGCGGAATATGAAGTTTTCGAGTCCAAACAAGAATCTGGGCGACATCGGCACAAAACGGGCCGATGTGCTGAGTTCGATAGTGGGTGACTGAGCGAGTAACGGTGCAGGCCGAACGAAGAGGGGTGCAGATCATGATTCCGGTGACCGTAAGAGGCGATTTCCCGTTGGTGTACGAGATCGAACAGTGGGTGAATTCGGTGCAAGACCGATTCGGGCTGTCTGTGTCGTCGCTGCCAACGGACCTGACCGAGGTGTTTGTAACCAATGAAACGCATCATGGATTGTTCCGGGTTCTGGACGAAAGGCGGGTCGTGGTTTCCACATGGCAGAGCGATGGCTTGAGCCACTACGCCGGTCTGTCCATGGCGGAATTGATGGGGCTTTCCACGCTGCTTGGCCTGATGCAAGTGCGCGCGCTGCAACTGAACACGTTCCTGCGGGCGGAAGACTTTGTGCATCCGTCGAATGCCGAGTGCCTGTTCGCGACGTTGCCGCTGAAACAAAGTTACGCGGGAACGCTCGAATCGTTAAACGTATGCAGCGGCTGCCGGGACTTTTACCGCTGCCTGGAGCTGGAGCCGGAAGTAGACGTGTTGTTACGGCTTATTCAACATATGGAGAACGGAAAGACTGCGCAAGGCCGCCCGTGCTAGCCGGAGAACCCGCGCTAAAAGACGTCGCGCAGGGCTGATTTGTTTTCGACGATCCATGCGTGGACGTCTGCGACGGTGCGGGCCACGCTGTGCTCGGGACGCCAACCAGTTGCCTCGAAGATTTTGCCGGCATCGGTAATGTAAAGCGGCAGGTCTGCCGGGCGCGGCGCGGGATCGCTGGTAATTTGCGTGGCCTGACCGCACGCAGATTCGCACAATGCCGTCAGTTCGAGTAAGGACGCACTGTTCGCGACGCCGCCGCCGACGTTGTACACTTGCCCGCTCAAACGCGCCAGATCTTTCAATTGAAGGAGAATAAGCCGGGTGAGGTCTGCGATGTGTAGCACATCGCGCACTTGCTTCCCGCTGCCTTCAAATCCGATATAGGACAAGGGTCGCTGAAAAACGTGGCGCGCCACCCATAACGCGACGACGCCCTGGTCGAGTTTTCCCATTTGCCAAGGGCCCGCTATTAATCCGCACCGGTTGATTACGCCTGCGATGCCGTATGCCGCGCTATATTCTTGAAGTAAAAGTTCCGCGCTCAATTTTGTTGCGCCATAGAAGGAACGCACGCCATCGAGCGTAAAACTCTCGGCAATTCCGCGCGACGATGCGCCGGGGACCTCCTGCTCATCCAGCAGACTAAAACGGGTCTCTGTTTCGCCGTATCGCAATCCTTGCAGGGCCGCAATCGGATACACGCGGCTGGATGACAGAAAAATTACGGCCGCGCCACGGGTGCGCGCGTATTCGAAACAGTTCATTGCGCCGGTCAGATTGGCCTGCAACACGAACTGTGGCGAGCCCGCGTACCCTGCGAGAACGGAGGCTTCGCCGCCGCATTCGATCACGGCGTCAACGTCGCCGACCGCAGCGAGATCGTCGAACACCCGAATATCGCCATGGACAAACTCGACACCGGCGCTTCGAAGTCGGGGAAGGTTCAACTCGGAGCCGCGCCGCCGCAGACTGTCAATCGCTACGACGCGGCGCGCCGCTCCGCATTCGCGAAGCGCGATGGCAATGGACGAACCGACGAATCCGGCTCCCCCTGCGACAAGAATGGCTTCTGACATCCGTTTTTGTTTCCCGGTTTGGCGCCGGCGCATGATAGTAAGGACGCCGTGAAGCAATCAATGCCGCGCCCCGCCACTTTGAAGCGCCCCCCAGCAAGCCTTATAGTGGCCGCTTCAACGGTACATTGCTGGAGTTCCCTGTGTCCAAACCTTCCACAGTAGCGCTCGTGCCGGTTGCTCGCAATACGTTGTGTTATTCGATCATCGTGCCTGCGTATAACGAAGAAGAAAACGTCGGGCCCACCATCAATGCCTTGGCCGAAGCGCTTCGGGCTGATCAGATCCCGTTCGAGATTGTTGTGGTCAACGACAACAGCACCGACACCACCGCCCAGAAACTTACCGAGTTGCAACGTGAATTGCCGGAACTCGTCGTAGTCAACAATACGCCGCCGGGGGGCTTGGGCAGAGCAGTGCGCTGCGGGCTTCGTCATTACAAGGGTGATGTCGTCGCCGTCGTGATGGCTGACCTATCGGATTCGCCGCTTGACGTCGTGCGTTGCTACCGCAAGATTGAAGAAGGCTACGACTGCGTTTACGGCTCCCGCTTTATCGAAGGCAGTTCCGTAACGCACTATCCCCCGGTGAAACTGATCGTGAACCGCATCGGCAACTTTGTCATTCGAACCATGTTTGGTTCGCGCCACAACGATTTGTCAAACGCATTCAAAGTTTACCGTCGGCACGTCATCGACAACATCAGCCCTCTTCACGCCGCGCATTTTAACATCACGATCGAAATGTCCTTGTCCGCGCTCATTCGCAACTACCGCATCGCCACGATCCCGATCTCGTGGTCGGGCCGGACCTGGGGCCAATCCAACCTGCGCCTCCGCGCGATGGGCCGCCGCTACCTCAGCACTCTGCTCAGCCTCTGGTTTCAGCGCATACTCATCCAGGATGATGTCCTCGCGGAAATGAAGTAAGCCGAAAACCAGCGCCTCTCCTTCCGCACATATGCCCAACCCGCGGCTGGGCATAAACCTCAGAATTTCGGTGTTAGGCTCTTGTTCGGCAAGGCAAAATCCGATTGCGCCGAGCGAAATCATTCGGAAATTGTGAGGAGGAACAGGAGATGAGTACCCTGGAAAGGGCAATTGCAATCGCCGCGGAAGCACATGCGGGACAGACGGACAAGGCGGGCGCGCCGTATATTCTTCACCCCCTGCGCGTGATGCTGCAGCTACAGTCAAACGAGGACCGAATCGCGGGCGTTCTACACGATGTTATCGAGGACTCCGCATGGAAAGTCGACGACCTGCGGCTAGAAGGCTTCCCGGAAACCGTCCTGGAAGCGCTGGACTCCGTCACGAAACGGGAAGGTGAAACCTACGAATCATTCGTCGAACGGGCCGGCAAAAACGAAATCGGACGAAGGGTAAAACTGGCCGATCTGATCGACAACAGCGACCTCAGCCGCATTACGGCACCATCGGAAAAAGATCACGCGCGAATTGCGAAATACCGGCGCGCAATAAAGATGCTGACTGAATGTACGCAGCTTCAAAATAGTGAAACTTGATAAGCGGCAGGGAAAATGGTGGGCGGCACAGGGCTCGAACCTGTGACCTCCGCCGTGTGAAGACGGCGCTCTAACCACCTGAGCTAGCCGCCCACCGAAGAACGCAGATGGTAACAAACGAGCGCGGGATCGGTCAAACGCAGGATGAACGGGGGTAACTTGCCGCGCAACCCACTACCCGATAGCGATCAGGCTTTCGTCGTAATCCGCGGGTTTTTCGTATCCCAATAGATTCATTAGTGTTGATGCCACGTTGCTCAGGCCGGGTTTGGCCAGTCCCTGCATCGTGATGACGTTGGTTTCGCTGTAGTCTTTGATGATGAACGGCACGGGGTTCAGCGTGTGCGCGACCATGGGTTCGCGTTTGCCCTTCTTCTCGGTAAACATGAGGTCGGCGTTGCCATGGTCGGCGGTGATCACCGCGATGCCTTTGGCCTTTTCGATGACCGGCAGCAAGCGCCGCAGCGCAATGTCCACCGCTTCGACCGAAACCCGAATCGCAATAGGCACACCGGTATGCCCCACCATGTCGCCGTTCGGGTAGTTCACGCGGATGAACTTATATCTTCCGCTTTCGACCGCTGCAATCACCGCGTCGGTGATTTCCGCAGATTTCATCCACGGCCGCTGATCGCACTGGACCCGATCGGAGGGGATTTCGACATACGTTTCCAGCTTTTCGTCGAGATAGCCGGAGTTGTTGCCGTTCCAGAAGTAGGTGATGTGCCCATACTTTTGTGTCTCGGAAATCGCGAAGGTGGTGATGCCCTGCGCGCACATGTATTGCCCCACCGTGCGCTCGATGGCCGGGGGTTCCACCAGATAATGCTTTGGCACCAGCGCGTCGCCGTCATATTGCATCATGCCCGCGTAGAAAACTTTCGGCGTGCTCTTTCGATCAAACTTGTCGAACGTATCGCCTTCTTCGAACGCCTTCGTAATCTCAATGCCGCGGTCTCCGCGGAAGTTGAAGAAGATTACCGCGTCCCCGTCTTCAATCGTCCCGACGGGTTTTCCGTCCTTCGCGACAACGAAACTGCCGACGTACTGGTCCGTCACCGTTGGGTCTTCGTCGTAATACGTTTGCACCGCTTCGGACGCGCTGGCGAACTGGCGCGCCTCGCCCAGCACGTGTGCATTCCAGCCGCGTTCCACGATCGACCAGTCCGCGTTGTAGCGATCCATCGTGGTGATCATGCGTCCGCCACCGGATGCAATGCAGTAGTCGCGCCCGCCCGCGTTAAGATTGGCCAATTTCGCCTCGACGGTCTCCAGGTAGCCCAACGCGCTCCGCTCCCCCACGTCGCGCCCGTCGGTCAGCAGGTGCAAGCGCACCTTCGCAATATTTTCCTTCGCCGCCTGGTCCAGCAACGCCAGAACGTGATCGATGTGGCTGTGCACGTTGCCGTCCGAGAGTAATCCCATCAGATGCAGCGTACCGCCGGACTTCGCCGTGGATACGGCCGTCTTCCACGCGGCCCCTTCAAAAAGCCGGCCCGACGAAATCGCTTCGCTCACCAGTTTCGCGCCCTGCGCAAATACGCGCCCCGCGCCCAGCGCGTTGTGGCCCACTTCCGAATTGCCCATGTCTTCATCGCTGGGCATGCCTACCGCCGTGCCGTGCGCCTTGAGCTGCGTATACAAAGGCTCTTTGAACAGCTCATCCAGGACCGGCGTATACGCCAGCCAGACTCCGTCCGACTCGTCCCGCTTGCCAATGCCAACACCGTCCATCACCAAGAAAACGACGGGGCCCGGAAACGATTTATAGTCGCGAAGTCGGTTCAATTTCAGGTCCGGCATGCTGCATTCCTTCCTAAATAATCGGCAGATCAAAGATCCTGATAGTGTACCCATCCACAACACAAACCGTCAATCAACGAGCCACGTGGACCGCGGCAATCCGCCGCGGCGGATTGCCGCTTTGGCTCACAACGATCTCGAATACGCACACCAACTGCTCCACGCGCGCAATCGCCTAACGCAAAAATCACTTGATCTCCGACGCGGCTCACGCGCACGATCGACGTTCACGAAGCCCCGAAGGAGACGACCATGCGCCGAATTTCACTTTGCCTGACACTGGCCGCCCTGCTAATCGCATGCGCTACCCCCGCGCAAGCGGCAGACAAGAGTCCTGTCGAAAACGTGCTCATCATCACCTACGACGGACTGCGCTGGCAGGAAGTCTTCGGCGGCGTGGAAGAACTCTTCCTGGCGCCCGCGCTGAAAGTCACCAAGAACATCGCGGGCATGCGCCGCAAGTACTTTGCAGAGACGCCGGAAGAACGCCGCGAGAAACTCATGCCCTTCTTCTGGGGCACCATCGCGAAGGAGGGCCAGATTTTCGGTCATGCCGAAAGCAACAGTCTGTCTCGCGTCACGAACGGAAAAAACTTCTCCTATCCCGGCTACAGCGAGATACTCGTCGGCGCGCCCGACGACCGCATCGATTCCAACGCGAAGACGAACAATCCCAACGTCACCGTGCTCGAATGGTTGAACAACAAGCCCGCGTACAAAGGCAAAGTCGCCGCGTTCACCTCGTGGGATGTGTTTCCCTTCATCATCAACGCCGAGCGCAGTGGCATTCCTGTAAATTCCGGCTGGGTGCCCTACGAAGTAACGACCGATCGCAAGCGCCGCGACGCCTTCAACGAGATCGCCGTGGACGTCCCGCACGTATGGGACGGTGTCCGCTACGACGTGTTCACCTACCACGCCGCCATCGACTACATCCAAAAAAAGAAGCCGCGCGTTCTCTATATTTCCTTCGGCGAGACGGACGACTGGGCCCATATGAACAATTACGACCAATATCTCGATTCCGCCTATCGCACCGATCAGTTCATTCAGCGGATCTGGGAGAAGATCCAGTCGATGTCGCAATATAAGGGGAAAACTGCCCTCATTCTCTCTACCGACCACGGTCGCGGCGACAAGCCCGAGACTTGGAACGGTCACGGTGAAAAACAGCCCGAAACAGACCGCATCTGGATCGCGGCCATGGGCCCGGGAATTCCCGCCAAAGGGATCGTAAAAGACGTCCCTACGACACAAAGCCAAATCGCATCCACCGCCGCCGCGCTGCTCGGCCTCGAATACCGCGCGGATTCCCCGTTGGCTGGCGCGCCGATTCCGCTCAATTAGCTCGAACCGACTTCGTTGCGGCGCGCCCCGCGCATTGCGGGGCGCGCCGTTCATATGCTACGCTCACCTGCTTTATAGGGCATTTTTGCGGGCCAAGGGCACTGTATCCATACGTCGACGCGCCGCCGCGCGCACGGGAGGTTTTTGGGTTTCATGATTCAAGATGCAATGCGGAAGCACCGGCGCATATTCCTTGCAGTTTTGCTTGTGCTGTTGATTGGCCCCTTCGTACTGTGGGGCGGCTATTCCGGAATGAGCTCCGCGCCAATCGAGCGTCAGGTCGAAGCCGTGGCCACGGTCGGCGATCGGCCCGTTCCAGCCGAGCTTTTCCGCAGCTACCTCATGTCCCAGCGCCAGCAGCGCTCCCAGTTCGGCCAGGCGCCGACGCCGGAGTCGATGCTGCAAGACGGCACGGCCATGCAAATCCTCGAACAATTGGTGAGCCGCGTCATGCTCGAAGAGGCCGCCGAAAAAGGCGAGTACATTTTCGACCAGGATTACCTCATCGAGAAGTTGAAGGACCGCCCTGAGTTCAAAGACGAGAACGGGCAGTTCGATCCCAAGGTTTGGAACCAGATCGTCAAGCAGGACATCAACTGGAAGCAGCTCTACGAAACAGAGCGGCAGAATATCGCCTTCGCCATGGTGGTGAAACGCGCCAGCGCCTCCGCCCGCGTTTTGGAAGCAGACCTCAAGAAGCAGTTCGAAGAAAACAATACCAGCATCGAACTCAAGTACCTTGCGGTCGCGCCCGCGATCGAACCCACTGAAGAAGAGATTAAAGAAACGTACGATCAGAACCCAGACAACTATTCGCTCCCCGAACAGCGGCGGGCCGAAGTCGTGGCCTTGTCGCTGGTGCCGCCGAAGCCTGCCCTTGCCGACGAATTGGTCCAGCGCGCGCGCAACGGCGAAGATTTCGCCGCCCTCGTTGCCGCGAACTCACAGTCACCATCGAAAGACAGCGGGGGAGACCTCGGCTGGCTTTCCGACGGTCCGATTCTCCGTCCGCATCAGAAGCCGGTTTTCGCGCTTCAAAAAGGCCAGATCAGCGATCCCATCGATGGCCCGAACGGGTATTATATTTATAAAGTCGAAGACGAGCGGACGGACCCCGTCTCAAACCTGCGCGAAGTCAAAGTTACCGAACTTCATCTCACCGCGACGTTGGACGAAGCCGCCTACACTGCGGTGAAAGACAAGGCCGCGCAGATTCAGGCAAAGGCAAAAGAAACGGGCGACCTCCGCGCAGCGGCAACGGAAGCCGGCCTCGAAGTTATCACCACCGGCCTGTTCGCTTTCGATTCGCTGAACATTGAAAACATTCCCGACGCGGATGCACGCTTCCTCCGCTCGCGGCTTTCGGCAACCGAATTGAACGCGATTGCCGATCCGTTTGAAGCGCAGCGCAACCTGTATGTCGCGAAAGTGATTGAACTGGTTCCCGCAGTGCCGCAGGCCTTCGAACTCGTGCGCGACAAAGTAAAAGAAGACACCATCGCGCGCGCCGCGGCTGCACCGGAATACATGCAGAAGTGCACTGAACTCGCCACAAAAATCGCCACGACCGCGAAGTCCCTGGATGAAGCCGTTTCCCAATATCCGGAGTTGGGCGCGACCGTCCAAACCGTGCCGGCGTTCACTCTGAAGACTTACGACTTCAGCAAAGGCCCGATGTGGAATCCGCGGGATGTCTTCGCGCTCGTTTCGAAGAAGGAGCCGGGCGCGATGGTCGGCCCCATCAACGATTTCACCGGCAAAGTTTACTTCGCCGAGCTGGTTTCCAAAACGCCGCCCACCGATGAAGCTTGGGAGAAGGATTGGCCCGCGGAAGAGAAAACGCTTCGCGAACAGGCCTTGTCCCAACAGGAAATGCGGCGGCTTGAAGACTACGTCGCCTATCTGCGCGAAGATTTCATGAACAAAGGCTTGTACAACGTGGACAACGCGGCGTTCGTGCGCGCGCTGGGCCTCGGCGGCGAACAGGAAGAAGGGCAGCCTGCGGAAGCCGGCATGGCGACCGATGCCGCTGCCCCCGCGGTGGAAGGTGAAGTAACGGTTGTGGACGGCGCAGCCGCGCCGGCTGAATCGGCGCCGGTGGAGATCGCGCCGATTGAGGCCGCGCCCGCGGAGCCCGCGGCTACGGCGCCACCCGCGGAAACTGCCGCCCCAGCAGCGCAATAGTCAGCGCGCTTCGAGAGACTTGGTGAACCGATTCCAAAACGCGAAGTCGGATACGATGCCGGCTTCGCGTTTGCTCATTCAACCTGGCGAGAGTGAAATGTTTGCATGATTTGGCTGCTCCTCCTTGTTGGCCTCACCATTTTGACCGCAGGCGCGGAACTGCTGATTCGCGGCGCATCGAAGCTTGCCGCCGCCGCGGGTGTATCTCCGCTCGTCATCGGGTTGACGGTCGTCGCGTGCGGGACAAGCGCCCCGGAACTCGCCGTAAGCATGAAATCGGCGTGGGTGGGCCAATCCGACATCGCGCTTGGTAACGTCGTCGGCAGCAATATCTGCAACGTCTTGCTGATTCTTGGCGCTTGCGCCGCGCTCTTTCCGCTGAACGTGCACTCCCAACTCATCCGGCGCGATGTGCCGATTATGATCGTGGTATCGTTCCTGCTCGGCGGCATGGCGCTCAATGGCGTTATCGGTCGACTCGACGGCACGATTCTTCTCACATGCATGGTGCTGTACACCGTCTACATCATTCGCAAGAGCCGCTCCGAGAGCAAAGCGGTGCAGGCGGAATTCGCCGCGGAATACGCCGAAGCGGAAAAAATCACTGCGCGCGGTATCGCGATCAATCTGATCCTGTTCACTGTCGGATTCGCCATGCTCGTTTTCGGCGCGCGCATCTTCGTCGACAATGCGGTTGCCTTCGCGCAATCCTTCGGCGTCAGCGAATTGGTCATCGGGCTTACTGTCGTTGCCGTGGGCACCTCGTTGCCCGAAATTGCCACGTCCATCGTCGCAACCATCCGCGGCGAACGCGATATCGCCATCGGCAATGTCGTCGGCAGCAACATCTATAACATCGTATCCGTCCTCGGCCTGACCAGCATCATCCAGCCGGTGAGTGTTCGCGCGGAAGCGCTCGCGTTCGACATTCCTATCATGATCGCCATCGCCGTCGCGTGCCTGCCCATTTTCTTCACCGGCTCAACCATCAGCCGCTGGGAAGGCCTGCTCTTTCTGGGCTACTACATCGCGTACACGGCGTATTTGATTCTTAGTTCGCGTGCCGGTACCGTGCCCGAGATTTTTACCGTGGCGATGCTATACTTTGCGTTGCCGCTGACCGCAATCACCCTTGCGGTGCTTGCAACGATGGAATGGCGTAAATCGCGCGCATCCGGCGCATAGTCGCTGCCGAAGGAAACCCAAGTCATGACGTGGATAATGCTCTTGGTCGGATTGGTCGTGTTGACCGCCGGCGCGGAATGTCTCGTGCGTGGCGCGTCGAAGCTCGCCGCAGCAGCAGGCGTATCGCCGCTCGTCATCGGTCTCACCGTTGTGGCTTACGGCACCAGCGCACCAGAACTGGCCGTGAGCGTCAAGTCAGCCATGCTCGGCCAGTCCGATATCGCGCTGGGCAATGTCGTGGGCAGCAACATATTTAACGTGCTCTTCATTCTTGGGGCCTGCGCGATGATCTACCCCTTGAAAGTCCACGCCCAGCTAATCCGGCTTGATGTGCCCATCATGATCGGCGCGTCGCTGGTACTTGGTGTCATGGGATTAAACGGTGTCATCGGTCGAATCGATGGCGCGATTCTTTTCGCAAGCGTTGTCGCCTACACCGTTTTCGTTATTCGAAAGAGCCGCGCGGAAAGCAAAGCGGTCCAGGCGGAATTCGCATCGGAGTACGCGGAAAAGGAGAAGTTGTCTCCGCGCGGTATTGCGCTCAACATCGTGCTTCTCGTAGCCGGATTTGCCATGCTCGTTTTCGGCGCCCGCCTCTTCGTAACCGGCGCAATTGAAATCGCGCAGGCATTTGGCGTCAGCGAACTCGTCATCGGCCTGACTATTGTCGCGGCGGGAACGTCTCTTCCCGAAGTTGCCACGTCCATCGTCGCCACGATACGCGGCGAGCGCGATATTGCGATTGGAAACGTTGTCGGCAGCAACATCTTCAATATACTCTCCGTCCTCGGGTTGGCCGGAATGATCGCGCCCATAAATGTGCCGTCGGCCGCGCTCGCGTTCGATATCCCCATCATGATCGCTATCGCAATCGCGTGTCTCCCCATTTTCTTTACTGGATCTTCAATCAGCCGTTGGGAAGGGCTCCTGTTTCTCGGCTACTACGTTGCGTACACCACCTATCTCGTTATGAGCTCCCGCTCTGGCGCGGTGCCTGCAACTTTCACAATTGCGATGGTCTACTTCGCGCTTCCGATCACCGGCGTAACACTGCTCGTGCTCGCGGTATGGGAATGGCGCAAGCTACGTCGCGCGCCACTTCAAGCGGATTCCTGATCGCCTGACGCGCCGTTCGTCCGGTCGCTTTGCTACGCGCGCGCCAGTTGAGAAGCAAGTTCCGCGCGCTCGCTGTACCGCGCTTCGGCATACGCGCGGTACCACGAGGCGGAATCCATGTCTCCGCTCTTGGCCACACGTTCGGCAAACCGGTTCAGCGTTTCGCTTGCACCACGCGCAAGGCCGCGCGCTGCCATCAATCGATCCATCTTCGCCAGCGACACCTGCAGCGCGGCCACGGCCGGATCCGGCTGTAACACGGGCGATTGCGCGCGCGACCCGCGCAATCGCCACGCGACGAATCCAGCCAGCGCGCCGCCCAGCATCAACAGAACGCCCGCCAGGGTCGATACGGAAACGAACGTCGAAAACCACGCCGCCAGTTGTTCCATTTGCATGGATTGAAGCGCCGCCAGAAGCCGTTGCGGCGCGTATTTCACATAGTCAATCAGATGTTCCCAATGGGAGGCGCCGCCCCTCGGCACGCCATCCGGCGGTGTCGCCTCCACCGTTAGCCAGCCCCGGCCCTCCAGAAAAACTTCCACCCACGCATGCGCGTCCCGGTTGCGGGCCACCCAGTAATCGCCATACGCGTTTTGTTCGTCGGCAAGAAACCCGGTTGCGAAACGGCAGGGCACTCCCGCGCAACGCAACAACAACGTAACCGCCGATGCGAAATACTCGCAATGCCCCTTGCGCGACTCGAACAGGAATGTAGCGACGGGATCGCGCGGCGAATGCGCCGTTCCGTGAAGGTCATACGTGCAGGTCCGGTGCACATAGCGAATGATGGCGTCCTTTCGCGACTCGTCCGTCGTGCATCCGCTGGTGATCTCCGCCGCAAGCGCCGGAATCCGCGGGTCGATATCCGCGGGTATGTGCAGGAACTGTTCTCGCGCAGCCGCCGGAAGCGTCGCGTTGCGATGCGTGTTTCCCGCGACTCTGTACTCCACGCCCGGAACAATCTGGTTGGGAGAGGGCACATCGTGCTGATTCACACTCAAGACTTCCGAGTGCGCCGTTACAAACTCGGATTCGAGTTGCGTGAACACCGCTCCCTCAAGTTCGCCTATGCGGTCGATCAACATGGAGTCGTCGCCCGGCAAACCCGCGTTCGGCACAAACGCAAACCAACGTTGCGACGGCAACCCGGCGGGGGCAGCGCCGGTCAACGGCTTGATTGATCGCGTGAGATCGGAATCGGTCCAGTTTCCGCTGAAGTATGTGTCGTACACCTTCCCGCGGAGATAACCGGGTGTGCGCGCAGAGATAATGCGCATTGCCACGCCGTCGCTATCCACGGATTGGCGCCGGCTGATGCGTCCTATTCGTCCGTCGTCAGGAAACCCGATCGCGCTGGGTGGCTCGCGTTCCAGCATCCATTCCGCCAGTTTCTGTTCGAGCTTTTCTCCCGATCGATAAAGTTCATAACCCGACCACCACCCCATGGCGAGTACGACAACGAGTATCGCGGCCGTCGATCGGCGGAAACGCCTGGGCGGTAGTCCAAGCGACCCTATCCGCGGTGTGGTCATCGCCAGGAACGCACCGGTGAGCCCCGCAGTCGCGAGTGACGCAATTTGATAGGCCTGCCCATGCCAGGCGTTCGTGCCAAGCGACGGAAAAGTCCCCGCCATGATCATGGCGAGTGCCGCATACACCGGGTAGGACTTCGGCAAGTGGTTTCCGGATCGCACAAAGAGCACCGCCACTTGCCACGTGATCAGGGCCTGTGCAATCGGATAGGCGCGCGCGTAATCGAGAATGCCAATCCCAGCGAACCCAATCACGCTTTCCAGTCGCGGCGAAGGAAGCAACAGCCACCGCAAAAGGAATAGCAGCGTGATTCCAAGCCCCAACCGAAACTCGCCCTGCGCTCGCAGCGGAATGTGAACCTTGCCGAGTGCTCCGACGATTGCGGCGAATGAAACCAAGATCGGAAAGAGCAATTGACCGGACATCACAGCAAGCGTAAAAGCCGGCGTCAGCACGAGCAGCAACGCGATTGCGCGCACGGTCGTCATAGCGACTCCACCAAGCCGCGTTGCACGTCGGCGATGCGGACTACCGTCGCTGGCTCGCCGGTCAATCCCGCAATTTCGTCTGCGGGCATCGTGCACGGCTTATCGCGCACCAGCACCACCTTCACGTCGCACCCCGCATCGAGCGCCGCTTGCACGAGTGCGCTGCGCTTAAGGTCCCAATCCAGCAACACACAGACGACCGTCGAAATGCGCGACAGCTCGTCCGCCAGCGCCGGAGCCACGACGTCGAATGGATCCGTCTTGCTCTCGTCCACACAGGCGAGGATCTCAAGCACGTTCTCGAAGTGCGCGGTATGCCGCCCCGAGCGAAAGACGTATAGCTCCGGTCCCGCCGCGAAAATATCGATGATGTGCTCGCCCGTGGACAACGCATCCGCAATTGCCGCCGCCATGCTCACACCCGCTTCCAACTGGGCGGACGCAGCACCCGGCCACCGCCAGCGGGAAGGGACATACGTATCCAGCACCAACGCAATCCGGCAATAAAATTCCTCCTGATACTCGCGCACAACCGGCCGCGCCAACCGCGCCCAGGATCGAAAATCGATGCGCCTCGGCGAGTCCCCAGGCCGGTACTCGCGATTGCCAATATACTCGGGCGATTCGCCGACGTCTGAAGTAAGCGCGATGCCGCCGGGCTGGTAGCGCCGCGCCGCGGGCACGCGCACCTGCGCAAGCGGATGAAACGATGGCGCGACGATCAGCGGACTGCCGATGTGCGTAGCGCGACCGGATCGGCATAGCGAGAATGGGTAGGTCGTGAACGTGCGCAAGGGCGGCAGGCGATACATCCCGCGCCTTTCAGCGGTGATCGTGATTGGCATGGTCACCCGCGCGCCCGGCGCGAGCGTGTCATGCACGTCGGGTGTGTCCACGGCCTTCAATGTTGGATCGGCCCCGAAGAAGTTCGCGCCAACATCAAACGCGGTTCGTTTCGATCGGTTGGTAATCGAAAACCATGCCGTCACCGGCTGCCCGGCGGACACCAGTGAGGGAAACGCGCCGGACACCTCGCAGCGTGGTCGCATGAAAGCGTTTACAATCAGCGCGACAAATCCCAACGAAAAGAGCGCGGTGAACAAATAGAGTATTGGAAGTTGAATTGGATGGCCGATCAGGCCGGTCACGATTCCGACCATCACGAGCGCGCGCCCCCGGCCCGTAAGTTTGAACTGCAGCAGGTAGCGCGCGAATCTTTCGAGATCGCCGACCTGTTGCCGTTTCATGTCGGGACCTTCACCGTCGCGAGAATGTCGGAAACAACCTCGGCCTTTCCGTTACCGCCATACTTCGCTTTCGACGTCAGCATAATCCGATGCGCCAGTACATTCCGCGCCAGCCGCTGGACATCGTCCGGCAGCGCGTAATCGCGGCCCGCGCAGAACGCCGCCGCCTGCGCCGCGCGAAACAACATCAACGATCCCCGAGGGCTCACCCCGGCCCGCAACCGCGCATCTTCTCGCGTGGCATTCACGAGGTTCACAATATACCGCGAAACCGGTTCGCTCACGGTTACCGCGCGCGCCGCCCGTTGCATCGCAACAACGTCGCCGCGATCCAGCACTGCCGTGAGCGAATCCATCGGGTGCGACAGCGCGTTTGCGCGCAATATCGACACCTCCACGTCCGGCGACGGATAGCCAAGATTGATTTCCATCAGGAAACGATCCAGTTGTGCTTCCGGCAACGGATACGTGCCATGAAACTCGATTGGGTTCTGTGTCGCAATCACGAGGAATGGCTCCGGCAACAAATAGCGCTGCCCCTCGATAGTCGTTTGCCATTCGTTCATAGCCTCGAGCAGCGCGGATTGTGTGCGCGGCGACGCGCGATTGATTTCATCCGCGAGCAATACATTGCAGAAGATCGGACCGCGCCGAAAATGAAACGTGCCATCGGAAGGGTTGTAGATGGATGCGCCCAGAATGTCCGCGGGCAGCAAGTCCGGCGTGAACTGTATGCGGCTCATTTCCGCGTCGATGGACTGCGCCAGCGCCTTCGCGAGCGTCGTCTTGCCCACGCCGGGGACATCTTCCATCAGGACCGAACCATTCGCGATCACCGCGATGGTCAACAGATCGATGCACTCCGATTTTCCCTGAATCGCCTTTCCCAGATTTGCCTTCAACGCATCGAGCTTTGCGCCATAATCGCCCTGCGCCAACTGAGACATGCGGCACTCCCTGTTGCGTCGCCTGCGCAACCTGAAGTAATTATGCAATGGAGCCGGCCAATCGCGCCACAACCCGCGAAAAAAAGAAGGGGCGGTCGCCATGACCGCCCCCGCGAAAATCGTATCCCGGCTATTGTTCCGTATTCGCCAACTTCGCATGCAATCGAACGGAATCGCGCTTGATAAAGAAAAGGGCGCCGGCGATCAAGATCACGCCGGCAAGGAGATACACACCCGAAGTAAGCGCGATTGCCGTGCCCAGATCGTATTGGTCTGCGATGCGCCCGACGATGATCGGCGCCGTGCCCGCGCCCGCGAGCCAGCCAATGCAATTCATCAACCCGGCGGCGGTGCCGCGCGCATTCGCGGGAATCACGTCGTAAATCGAAGCGAAAATGTTTGCGTCATACAGGCCTTTGCAAAAACCCCAACAGGCCAACACACCTATCAGCACGGATAGGCTCTGCGTCATCCCGCAGAGATAAACGAACGGCGCGCCGCACAGCACGCCAATCGCCTGCACCAGCATGCGCCCCCCAAACATCTTCCGTCGCAAGCTGTCCGCCATCCATCCGCCAAGGGGCGACGCAATCATGCTCGCAACCTGAAGATAAAACACCGCCGTAAAACCGGCCCCAGTCAGACTCAGGTTGAATTTCTCGTACAGATACGTGGGCATCCATGCCAGCATCACTGCGCCCACAAAATTCGCGCAGAGAAACGCGCCCAATAGAAATAACGTTGTTGGCGTCGTGAAAATCAGCCGTGCCGTGTCCCGAACAGACATACCC
>CALEZK010000434.1 GCA_937928585.1 uncultured bacterium
CTCGATCCGGTGGAGCCGATGGAAGCAGGCGCGGCATTCGTGGCAATGATTCTCAACGATTCGATTTTAATTCAATCAGAATAAGCTCGCGCGCAACGCAAGGCGCGGTCATACTGAGATACAAGTAGCAAGAAGCGGAAATAGACGGGAAGGAGAGAAAGACGATGTCAGCATGTTGCACAGCCACGGGGGTGGCGCCACAGCCGTATGATCTGACGAAGCGGATCAATGCGGACGACAAGCGCCTGTTGAATTGCAAGCAGGTGGACGTAAACCAGCTCATGCCGTTGAAGTATCACTGGGCATGGGAACACTATTTGAACGGGTGCAACAACAATTGGCAACCAAGCGAAGTGCCGATGCAGCGGGACATCGAGCTGTGGAAGTCCGACGCGCTGAGCGACGCGGAGCGCCAGGTGATTCTGCGCAACCTTGGGTTCTTTAGCACGGGCGAGAGCCTGGTGGGAAACAACATTGTGCTGGCGATCTTCAAGCACATCACCAACCCGGAAGCGCGTCAGTACCTGTTGCGGCAGGCCTTTGAAGAGGCGGTGCACACGCACACGTTTCACTATATCGTGGAATCGCTCGGGCTGGACGAACGCGAAATCTTCAACATGTACCACGAAGTGGATTCCATCGAAGGGAAAGACCAGTTCGTTATGAAGCTCACGGCGGACGTGCTGCGCGATGGGTTCACGACCGAAACGACGGAGGGCATTCAGCAGTTCCTGAAAAACCTCGTCGGTTTCTACGTGATCATGGAAGGCATTTTCTTCTATAGCGGATTTGTGATGATTCTGTCCTTTCACCGGCAGAACCGCATGACCGGTATCGGCGAGCAGTTCCAGTACATCCTGCGCGATGAAACGACGCACCTGAATTTCGGTATTGATCTTATCAACACGATCAAAGAAGAGAATCCGGGCGTGTGGACGCAGGAATTGCAGGACGAAATCTGCGATATGATTCGCGAAGCTGTCGGCTACGAGATCAAGTATGCGGAGGATTGCCTGCCCAAGGGTATCCTCGGCTTGAATGCGAACCTCTTCCGCGAGTATGTTCAACACGTAGCGGATCGTCGTCTGGAACGCATCGGGTTGCGCGCGGTCTATGGATCGCGCAATCCGTTCCCGTGGATGAGTGAGACGATCGACTTGAGCAAAGAGAAGAATTTCTTCGAGACGCGCGTGACGGAGTACCAAACCGCCGCAAGTCTTGAATGGTAAATCCGGCCGAAATCGCGTAGGAGGCGAGGACGGATCTGGCTGGGCTCCAATTTTTTGTGGGGTGATGGGAACAGCCACGCGCGAGGTTGCGGTGCTTCTTTAACTACTGGGGTCATCGGGCTGCGCGTGAGAGTCCCCGCCGCGCGCGGTGTCTTCGCTAGCGCACCAGGTATTCGAAGACTGCCTGAAGGTTATCGTCGGGGGAATGCACACTGCGGACGCCGAGCGCGGGATCCGCAAGCAGGACGTTCATGCGGTCGTAGAAGGCGTTTGCATCGCTGGTATAGAACGTGACGGCACCGTCGTCCCCAAATTTTACGTTTACCATGTTCGGATCGCCGATAAGTTCGGTGGCGAGTTTTCGCGGTTCCGCGCAGCGCACCGTTACCGAGTGCGGGTGGGCGTCTATCAGCGCGCGAACCTCTCGCACGTCGCCATGCGCCAGTACGCGGCCCCGATTGATGAGCACGATGGTTTGCGTCACGCTTTCGATTTCGTACAGCACGTGGCTGGAAACGATCACCGACTTGCCTTCACGGCCCAACTCGCGAATCAGCTCAAATATGGCCGAACGGCCCATCGGGTCGAGTCCTGTCATGGGTTCATCCAGAAAAAGCACATCCGGGCTGTGCGCGAAACTTTGCGCGAGTTTCACGCGCTGCCGCATGCCGCGGCTGTAAGCGGAAATCGGGTCGTGCATGCGCGAGGTCATTCCCACGCGCTCAATGCTCTCTAACGCGGCCTTGCGCGCGGCGCGCGGCGACATGCCGGTACAGCGCGTCAGCCAATAGACAAACTCGAAGCCGGTCATGTCGTCATAATAGTTTTCGCGCTCCGGGCAGAGCCCAATGCGACGCAGCAGCGCGTAGTTGCACCAGGTGGATTCGCCCAGCACTTTTCCAGCGCCCTTGCTCGGGCGCGCCTGCCCGGTGCAGAGGTTCATGATTGTGGATTTGCCCGCGCCATTGGGACCGAGCAGTCCGGTGATGCCGGTGCCAATGGTGAAATCTACGTTGTTCAGCGCGACTACTTCGCCATACCACTTCGAGACGGATTCAAACGTGATCGCGTTCATGATGCAATGTCCACGGAGCGGATGCGGCGCAGTACGATCAACGCGCAGACCATTGCGAGAGTGGAGATTCCGGCCACGACGTAATACCACGGCACGGTTATCCACGTGCGACCGCCGAACATGACATCGGCCATGTGAATAATGCTGCGCACGAAGCTGAGGCAGCGCAGGTTGCGCTCATCGAGCACTTCAGCAAGCACGCCCGCCGATGCGGTGTTCATAAAGATCAGTGCGCAGACGATGACAGAGGCCCAGCCGGTGCTTTTGCTCATGGCCGAGCACGCCATCACGAGCAGGGCTGATGGGAGCACGAGCAGAAGCGAGAACGCCACGCACATCGGCGCAACCCAAAGATTGGCCGAGAGGAACTCGGTCAGCGACGCGGGCGCCAGGATAAGGTGCAACACGAACAGTGTCATGGAACCGACGACGGTGAGTCCGAGCGGCACGTAGCAAACGGCAACGAGCTTGCCGAAGAAGTATTCGAAGCGCGTGAGCGGCTTCGCGAAATAGACCTCAAGCAGGTTGTTCCGGTAGTCGTTGCAGATCGAGCCCCCACCGACCAACAGACAGAAGAGATAAACAAACGGCGTGGTCATGCTCAGGTAGATTTTGAAGTAACGCGCGTCAATATTCGTGAACTGCACCTGGCGCACAAGGTTACGGAACAGTGCGCTGGGATTGGTGGTCATCAGATCGGTTACAACGAGAATGAACAGGCAAATCAGAAAGGGCAGGAGCGCGAGCAGCAGCAGGCGTCGGTAGATGGGCGCGCTTCGCGCGATGCGCAGTTCCTGCGCGGCGACGGCGAGCCATCGGCCACGCACGCGGTATTGCGGGTCCCAGGGTTTGTATGTTTGTTCGTAGATCGGCATTTGTATGCAAGCGACAAACTTACGCGGCGGAAAGTCGCGGCTCGTTCCGGTTCTTCCCTGCGCGTTGCTTTGTCATTTCGCGTTTTTCTTTAGTTTGCGCCAGAGCGTGTTTCGGCCAACGCCAAGGACGCGCGCGGCCTTCGTTCGATTGCCTTTGCATTCACGAAGCACGGTCTGAATGTGTTCGAGCTCGATATCCAGTAATGGCCTTGTATCGGCCGCGCTTTCGGTTACCTGCGTGCCCATGGCGCGGCGAACCATGAGATCCGCCTCGCCCGGTTGCAACGGGACAAAGATATAGCCGTACACGCCCTTCTGCATTGCGGCGATCGCGTCGCGAATCTGAGAGGCGCTCGCAAGGACTAACACGGGCACGGCGTCCAGGAGTTCCACGGAAGCAGGGATGTTGTCCGAAACGATAACGTCGGGCGAATCGGCGACGAGGTCGTGACCGCCCACCTGCAACAACGTGTGCAGGGTCATCCGGTTTGCGGGGTCGTCCACCCGTAGTTCGACGCGCGCCATGCCAAGACGCTAGCCGATGGGTGGATAGAAAGTCCAGACGCGAAAAGACGGAGCGGCCGAGGACTTTCTTGCGCTGAAGCTTCGGAGAGCAGGCGGAGGACCAGTTGTTGTCGGAGTTGATCGGCGGCGGAGCGGTCGAGGACGACCGCCCTCCCTGTTTCCGGTATTGCTGGGCCTTTCGGGTTTGCTTATAGTGATGCATTCACTGGGCGCCTTCGAAGGAGTGTTGGTCATGACGGGTTTTGAGCATGTCTGCCGGAGCAACCTTACACCGTTGACGTTTATTGAGCGGGGAAGGCGCGTTTACCCGACGAAAACTGCGGTGGTGCATGGCGACCGGCGGTATACCTATGCGGAGTATGTGGGGCGAATCAATCAGCTTGCCTCCGCGTTGCGCGCGGCGGGCTTGAAGAAGGACGATCGGGTCGCGTTTCTCTGCGCGAACACGCCGCCCATGCTCGAGGCTCATTTTGGCGTGCCATTGGCCGGCGGCGTGCTGGTGTGCATCAATACGCGGCTCGCGCCCAATGAGATCAAATATATTCTGAACCATTCCGGGGCGCGCTTTCTTTTTGTGGATACGGAGTTCACAGGTCTCATCAAGCCGATACTTGCGGAGTTGCAATCCGTGGAGCAGGTGGTGAATTGCGCCGACCTGCCGGACTGCGAGCGCCTGGATGGACCGGAGTATGAGGAATTCATTGCGACGGGTAGTCCTGATGCCGTGCCGTGGGCATTGGAAGATGAGATGGACAGCATCTCGATCAATTACACCAGCGGCACAACCGGCATGCCGAAGGGCGTTCTGTTTTCCCACCGCGGCGCATATCTTAATTCGCTCGGCGTGGGTCTTGAATCGGGTTTGCGCCACGAGAGCGTATATCTTTGGACTTTGCCGATGTTTCATTGCAATGGCTGGTGCTTCACCTGGGGCGTGATTGCACTTGGCGGCACCCACGTGTGCATGCGCAAGTTTGAGCCGGAGCAGGCGTGGAAACTTGTGAAGTCGGAGGGCGCCACGCACTTCAATGGTGCGCCGGTCGTGCTTATTGCACTGATCAATTCGCCGTCCCGCCCGGCGCGCGTGGAGAAACCGATAACCGTCACAACGGGCGGCGCGCCGCCATCGCCAACGACTATCGGACACATGGAAGAGCTCGGCGCGAAGCTGGTGCACATCTACGGCCTTACCGAGACGTATGGGCCATACACGATCTGCGCGCCGCAATCTGAGTGGTCCGCGATGTCGCTGGACTCGCGCGCGAAACTCATGGCGCGGCAAGGCGTGCGCTTTGTAATGGCCGACGGATTGCGGGTGGTGGATGAAGCGATGAACGATGTTCCCGCGGACGGACAGACGATGGGGGAAGTGGTGATGCGCGGGAACCTTGTGATGAAGGGGTATTACAACGACCGCGAAGCGACGGAGAAAGCGTTTCGCGGCGGCTGGTTTCACAGCGGCGACGTTGCGGTGATGCACCCCGACGGTTACATCGAACTGCGTGATCGCAGCAAGGACATCATCATCAGCGGCGGCGAAAACATCTCCTCGATCGAAGTCGAACAAACTTTGTATCGACATCCCTGCGTGCTGGAGTGCGCGGTGATCGGCGTGCCGCACGAGAAGTGGGGCGAATCGCCGAAGGCATTTGTGACGCTCAAGGAGGGAAAACACGCGACGCAGGAGGAATTGATCGCGTTTTGCCGATCCGAGATTGCGCATTACAAATGCCCGACGGCGGTCGAGTTCATCGCGCTGCCCAAGACCAGCACGGGCAAGATCCAGAAATACGTCCTGCGTGAAAAGGAATGGAAAGGCTACGACACGCGGATAAAGGGCGCGTAGTCGTGCGCTTGCGAGGACAATGGCGGCAAAGTTTTCTCCGCTGTTGCACGTGATCTACGTGGACATCAGTGAAGCCGAAGCCAGAATTGCGGACGCGATAATCGAATCCGCCCTGCTCGATTTCAGGTTTCATCATTAACCCCGTTTGGAATCCAAGAGGGATTTTTTTCTTCGTAATCCAACTAACCGTTAGACGGAAGTCGCGCCTATCACGACCACGCATCCGGCGAATGCGATACAGGCGTTGAGGAAGACGAGGCCAACGGTCAGGGCGAGCGTAGCCAATGCGCGGGGAACCCACCGAGTGCCTGCGTCTCCGTAGTGGGCTTTCAGCGCGAGGAATGACCAGGCGAACAGGTAGATCGGGGAGACAAGGGCAACGAGCGTGAGAACTTGGAAAATGTCGCCGCCGAGAAACTGGGAAGAAATCGGCAGGCCCAAGAGCGCAACGGCCGGCGCGAGCGCAAGCGCGAGACGCAACGGTTGTGACATGGGTTTTGTTTCGGGGGCAATTTTCGCGCCGCACGCGGCGCAGGATCCGTTGTTGGCTGCGCCGGGTCCTTCGAGCGGCGCGCTGCATTGGGGACAGGTTTTCATGTTGTGTTTCCAGGTTCGGCGCCTAGCTTACCTTATGCGCTTCATCGTCACCATCTTCTACACATTAGGTCAGGCTGTTGCACTCCGGAGTGGTGATCCCGGGCTGATTTCGCGAAACGAAGGGCATTTTGAAGTCGTGTAGGGGTGGCTGTTAAACGAATTAAGAATCTGCCAAGTCTTTGGCCAGGTTTGAGATGGGCGATTTGATGATCGACTGGACTGTGTCTGAATAGCGCGTGATTTGCGTTATTTTGGGTCGAAATTGATCGCGTTTTGCAGCAAAAAGATCGTTAATTCGACGTAAGAAGCATGAAAATGATCGTGAAAAGTTCATTTTAGGATCCGATGTAGGGGCGAAATGTTGTTGAGAGTTTGGGACGGGTGCAAATGGAAAAACGGGGCGGCGTTTGGTTGATAGCGAGGTGGGGACAGCCACCCGCAAAGCGCGGGTATGAGTGCCTTTTGGCGCGGGTATGAGTCCCCTTTGGGTTGCGGAAGTGAGGAGGCGAGGTGGTAAGGGAGCGTAAGGTAGTTTCAGATTCATTTTGGCATGCATTGCCGGACGGGTATTCATGGACATCTCCAGTTCGATTCAACGATAGCCATCGTTGCTGGCTCGCAGACTAGCCGTTGTCGCAACGCTACGCGGACGGCGCTTGTCCTTACTTACATGTTCGACTTGTTGCACTTTTCACGAAGATCTCGCCCAACCAAAAAGCCTTCAACCACGAAAGAGAATACGTGCAGACACGAAAACTTGCGCGAGTAGTCTCTTCCGCACTATTGTTCCAATTATCCCAATTGGCGCGTAGACTGGTGCAACAATCATGAGCGACGGAAAGCAAACCGAAACCGAAAACAGGGCGAAAGACCTGTTCATTGTCGACAACAGCGATTCGGATTGGAAAGTAAAGAGTTATCTCCAAGAATGGACCGAACTCGCCCATAAGTTCGATATAGCGACAGGATACTTTGAGATTGGTGCCTTACTCGCGCTTGATGGCCACTGGCAGAAGCTCGACAAACTACGCATCCTCATGGGCGACGAAGTCAGCCTGCGCACGAAGCGTGCATTTGTCCAAGGCCTAAAAAACGTCGAAAAAGTGCTCGACGCCAGCATAGAGAAAGAAAAGGAATCGAACGACTTCCTCCACGGCGTGCCTGGAATCGTCGAAGCCATCCGATCCAACAAGATTGAATGCCGCGTCTACACCAAAGACAAGTTCCACGCCAAGGCCTTCATCACCCACGGCAAACATGCAGTCGTCGGTTCAACAGCACTCGTAGGCTCCAGCAACTTTACCTACCCCGGCTTGACCGACAACGTCGAGCTCAACGTCCAAATCCAGCGCGAAGTGCGCGAACTCCAGGAATGGTACGAACGTCACTGGGACGACGCCAAGGACATATCCGAGGACATCCTCCGTATCATCGAACGTCATACCCGCGAATACACGCCGTTCGAGGTATATGCCAAGGCATTGCAGGAATATTTCCGCGGCCACGAACTCACTGCCGACGAGTGGGAGAAAACACATTCCCAAATCTATCGCCATCTCGATCAGTATCAGAAAGAGGGCTATCACGCCCTGTTAAAGATTTCGCGACAACACAACGGCGCATTTCTCTGCGACGGTGTCGGACTTGGCAAAACCTTCATCGGCATGATGCTGATCGAACGCCTCACAATGTACGACCGCAAACGCGTCGCCCTTTTCGTGCCGAAAGCTGCGCGAAAGCCCGTTTGGGAGGCGGCCTTGCGAAAATACCTACCCGACCTCGGCGGCGATTTCACAAACCTTGTGATTTACAACCACACCGACCTTCAACGCGCCGGCGACTTCCGCGCGCGGGTCAAGCGGCTGAAAGATACCGCCGACGTAATCATCATGGACGAAGCGCACCACTTCCGTAATCCCGGCACCAAAGGACTCGGCCACCATACGCCCTCGCGATATTGGGAAATGTTCAACCTCTGCGAAGACAAGCAAGTCATCATGCTCACCGCAACGCCGATCAACAACAGCCTGCTTGATCTTCAGCACATGATCGAACTGTTCAGCCGACGGGAGGCCGCGTACTTCAAGAATACGCTCGGCATTCATTCGCTTGCGGGACATTTCCGCAAGATGGAGAAATCGCTGGAGAAATCGGTGGCAACAGTATCCGCGCCGGAGCAAGCCGAACTTCCGATCGATTTAAATCCCGTTGAAGCGGGCGAAGTACTTACGCACGACGCGCTGTTTCGCGCGCTGGTGGTGCAACGAAGCCGCGCGTACGTCCGTAAGAGCCAGGAACAGCACGGCGGCAGCCGGGCCATTTTCCCCGACCGGCAAGCGCCGCAGGTCGCAGACTATTCAATCAAAAAGACCTATGGAAGGCTGCTCAAAAAACTCGAAGACGCCTTCAGCAAGGAAAAACCGCTGTTCTCGCTCGCGATTTACTATCCTCTGGCCTACTACAACGGTCCGAACGAAGAGGTCGATACCAAACTCGAAAACCGGCAGCGACAGGTGGTGGGTTTGATCCGCGTGCAATTCCTCAAGCGGTTTGAAAGTTCCGCGCGCGCGTTTCAGATGTCGTGCCAGGCCCTCATGCTCAAGCTATTGGCATTCGCCACCAAGTACAGCGTATCAACCACCGAAAAGCACCGGCTCGAACGCTGGAAACATCAGCACGAAGAAATCCTCGGGTATGTTCACCAGCATCAAAAAGAGTTCTGGGGGGATGGCGACGAAGGCGACGCGGACGCAGACATCATCACGGACGAAATGCTGGAGAACGTCGAGGATCTCTCCGAGGACGAATACAAGATAGACGAAATTCTCGCGGAAACGTTCTTGGATTTGGATCAGGTCGCCACCTTTCTGGAAGAGCTCAAGAAATTCAAGCCGGCGCACGACGACAAATTAAACGCGCTCGTAAAGCTCCTCAGGACTGATCCCGTGCTCAAGCAGCACAAGGTGCTCATCTTCTCCGAGTACATGGCCACCGCCCGCTATCTTGAAAAAGAACTCAAGGAACAGGGCTTCAGCCACGTCGACGAAGTGGACTCCTCCAGCAAACGGGATCGGGGCGAAATCATCACGCGGTTTGCGCCGTACTACAACGATTCATCGTCCGGAAAGCTGGCGGAAAAGGGCCAGGAGGAAACGCGCATCCTCATCGCCACCGACGTGCTCTCGGAAGGCTTGAACCTTCAAGACGCCACGCGGATGATCAACTACGATCTCCACTGGAACCCCGTGCGCCTCATGCAGCGTATCGGCCGCGTGGATCGGCGCATGAACCCTGACATCGAAGCGGCAATCCTCGCCGACCATCCGGAACAAAAGAAGATTCGCGGCAATGTCGCCTACTGGAATTTTCTCCCGCCGAACGAACTCGATGAACTGCTTCGGCTCTATACTCTCGTGTCGCGGAAAACGTTGAAGATTTCCAAGACGCTCGGCATCGAAGGCAAGAAACTGCTGACGCCGGATGACGACTACGAAGCACTCAGGGACTTCGACCATGCTTACGAGGGAACCCCGAGCAATGACGAAAGCATGCACCTCGAACTGCAGCAGTTGTTGAAAGACGACCCCGCGCTGGAAGGAAAACTTAACGCGCTCCCCAGGCGCGTTTTCTCCGGTAAAGAACATCCTAAGCCAGGAACCAAGGCGGTTTTCTTCTGCTATTCGCTCCCCGCTCTCGATACGACCATTTCCGTGGACGAAGGCGAGTCCGAGAATACGGCATGGACGGAAGAGGCCGGGGTCACAAACTGGTACCTGTACGATTTGGCCACGGAAAATATCCATTCGGACATTGCGGAAATTGTCGCCGCGATCCGGAGTACCCCGGAAACGTCGCGGCACCGAACGGCGACGGACGCAACCCTGTCCGAGATTCGGGCCAAAGTCGAGAAGCATGTCAAGAACTCGTACTTCAAACAGGTCCAAGCCCCCGTCGGGGTCAAGGCCATACTCAAGTGCTGGATGGAACTCGATTAATGCCTCTGGAACCGCGTGAAATTGAAGCCGCAATAGGCAAATGCACTAACGTTCAGTCATTCCTGGACGAACTTCTATCGCAGACACTCGGGTGGCCAGTAGACACGGAGATCGAAGCACCAGAAGATTTGGGTTTCGATTGGACCGAAGAAGAACTGAAGACTCATGGTCTAAACAAGCATCTTGTGAACGCCCAGATCCGGCAATTGCGTCCTGTAAGCGGACAACAGATATGGGGAGTCTTCTTTCTCGAATTCAAGAGCTCCAAGGTTGTTCAATCTGGCAAAGGCCTTGCCTCTGTATTGCGAAAGATTTTGCGGGGGCTCGTGGTAAAACGACGCAACGACACGGGCAAGCCGAGTTGGAAGCGAGAGCATCTGCTATTCATAGCCACTCACGGTTTCCAGCACTACCGATTCGCCTACTTTAAGGCAACTGCTGGTAACGCCAAAACCGCGCCGCTGGCTACCTTCGGTTGGGGGCCAGGCGATCCGATCCGAACGGTCTGCGAATTCAACTTAAAACACCTCGAATGGCCCAATGACACTAGCAATGTTGAAGCCTGGACCACACAATGGGCGAAGGCCTTTGACGTAAGCAAAGTAACCGAGCGGTTTTTCGAGGACTATAAGGGTGCGTTCAAGGAGGTCGAGGCGGCAATCACCGGCATTTCGGACCAAACGACCCGTCGCCTCTATACCCAACGCCTCTTCAACCGACTCCTCTTTATCTATTTCATTCAGAAGAAGGGCTGGCTGAAATACAACGGCAATACCAACTATCTGCCGGAATTGTTCCTCGCCGCGCAGGAAAAGAACGAAGAATTCTTGAACGACCGGCTCTATTGGTTGTTTTTCTGCGGATTCAATCAGGTCGATATAGAACGCACTTCAAACGATGCCGCATTGCTCGTGGATCGCTGCGGCGAGGTCCCCTATCTCAACGGCGGCCTATTCGCCATGGTGGACCAGTGGGACGAACAGCACAAAGTCACCATCCCAAACGACGCCTTCAAAAAACTCTTCGCCCTCTTCGCCAATTACAATTTCACGGTCACCGAATCGACCCCATGGGACATCGAAGTCGCCGTCGATCCAGAAATGCTCGGGAAAGTCTTTGAAGAACTGGTCACTGGACGCCATGAATCGGGTTCGTACTACACCCCGCGCAATGTCGTATCGTTCATGTGCAAGGAAGCCCTAAAAGGATATCTCGATGGATACGAAATGCTCGTGGATGAACACGATGCCTCCAGCATCACCGTGCCGCAAGCCAAGGACCTTATAAAGAAACTCGCCGAGGTCCGCGTAGTCGATCCCGCCTGCGGCTCTGGCGCATATCTCCTAGGCATGCTTCACGAACTCCACGAAATCACCCACGCTCTCGATACACGCGCCGGCGATGCCAATTCCCGCGACAATTACGACAGAAAACTCGCCATCATCCAGAATAACCTCTACGGCGTCGATATTGACGACTTCGCCACCAATATCGCCCGCCTGCGACTATGGCTATCGCTGGCCGTCGAATATGGGGGTAAGAAACCCGAACCACTGCCCAATCTAGATTTCAAAATCGAGGTCGGAAACAGCGTTCTGGCCGAGAATCCCGAAAACGCCTCACAGGACGATTTCGTGTCGGACGCAATCAATCGTTTTCGCGAGGCCAAAATCCGCCACATGCGCGCACGCTCGAAGGACAAGGCCGAAAGGGAAAAGGAAGTTAAAACCATCCGCGAAGAAATCGCGGGCTGGCATCAGGGCCGCGCCGCAAAGGGCGCCTTTGATTGGGCTATCGACTTCGCCGAGGTCTTCGCCGAAGGTGGATTCGACATCGTTCTCGCCAATCCGCCCTACATCCGTCAGGAACTTATCAAGGACATCAAGCCCGCCCTGAAAAAGGTTTTCGGGCCGCTGTTCTGCGGCACCGCTGATCTTTATTGCTATTTCTATATACGCGCCGTCCAATTGCTGCGTCCCGGCGGCATGCTTTCGTTCATTTCCTCCAACAAATGGTTCCGCGCAAACTACGGAAAGACCTTGCGCGCCTACGTCGTCGAGCACTGCCATGTATCCAGCATTACGGATTTCGGCGAGTTACCTGTTTTTCAGACGGCTTCAACATTTCCCATGATTTTCGTTGCTAGCAAAGGGAAGCATGACAATGAACTTCCGGGCACCACTTTTACACAGGTAGATTCCTTCGCGCCGCCGTACCCTAATATCCAGATTCTCATCCGCCAGAAAGGCATCGCCCTCGCCCCATCCGCCTTAAGCGGATCGGATTGGGCCTTGACTAATGCCAACACCTCCAGCCGGATCGAAAAGATGAAACAAAACAGCATCCCGCTCGGCGAATACGTAAACGGCCAGATATTTCGGGGTGTATTGACCGGATTCAATCAGGCCTTCATCATCGACGGCCGCAAACGCGCTGAACTCATCGAGAAAGACCCCAAAAGTGAAGAAATTATCAAACCCTTCGCCGCTGGCGACGATATCAGAAAGTGGCAAATTCGGAATCGGGATAAGTGGATCATAATCACAAAAATGGGTATAGAGATTGAGTCATTCCCGGCGGTTCTGAATCACTTAAGCAAATTCAGGAAGGAGCTCAATTCAAGACAAGATAAAGGAGACTATTGGTGGGAATTGCGATCGTGTACTTATTACGACTGTTTTGAACAAAACAAGATCGTCTTTCCCGACATAGCAAAGGAATCTCGATTTCACTTGGACACCGAACGATTCTATCAGACAAACTCCGCATACATCATTCCTCATCAGAACTATTTTTTAGTGGGGCTACTCAACAGTACACCTGTCTGGGAGTATTGCAGTGAACGCCTAACAGTGATGGGCGATTCCAACAAACGAGGTCGGCTTAGATTCTTTACCCAGTTCGTGCAGAACTTGCCGATACCTGTACCAAAATCTCCGGACGAGAATCTAATTGCCTCTTTAGCATGCAAATGCATTAGCTCCAAAGGCGAGAACTGCGAAACCTGGGAACGCGAAATCGACGAGCGCGTCTCCGCGCTGTATGGACTATAGAATCGTACTTGAAACCTAAGGCAAAACAGGAATGTAGCCACGATGCCCCCTCAAGATGCGAATCTCGCGGATAAATTCTTCCGCACAGGCAAATTTGAACTCTCTGAAATTGTAATTGGCTTGGTGGGACCAGTTGGCACTGATCTTCAAAAGGCTGTAAATGACATAACGGATGTGCTGATGCCGTACGGCTATGAAAGTCATGTCGTTCGCGTTTCAGACCTTATCCGGGAATTCTATCCAATAGCGCCGCACGATCCCAGAAACGAATATGATCGTATTCTGGCGTTTATGGATGCTGGCGACGAGGCACGCAAGGACAGCGATATGGCCCTGGCGCTGGGCATCGCAGCCCTAATTCATTCAAAGCGGGAAAGATCTAGGGATGGAACGCCAACGTGGGATCCACGACGCGCGTACATTGTGAACTCGCTCAAGCACCCCGAAGAAGTAAAAGTGCTCAAGCATATCTACGGTGATGGTTTTGTGTTGATTGGCATTAATTCGTATCGTGACCAGCGCCGTTCTTACCTGATGAAAAAAGGCACCAAGATGACGGCCAAACAGGCTGACAAACTTATTGAGCGCGACGAGAAAGAGGATGGCAAATCACATGGCCAACGAACGCGTGACACCTTTCATTTGGCGGATTTTTATCTTCAGGTGGACGACAGCGAAGAGCGCCGTCGCAATAGTATAGAGCGAGTTCTCCATCTGTTATTCGGCCATCCGAATCAGACGCCGACATTTCACGAATATTGCATGTTCATGGCCTTTACATCGGCGCTTAGGTCAGCCGATTTGTCGCGCCAGGTTGGCGCCGTTATTGCACGGGATGAAGAGATCCTGGCAACTGGAGCCAATGACTGCCCGAAGTTTGGCGGTGGATTGTACTGGCCGCGGCTGAATTCCGATGGGACTGTAACGGATGTCAAGGGAGGTAGAGACTACACATTGGGGCACGACAGCAATGACAAACAAAAGTTGCGCATAATCGAAGGGGTACTGAAACTCGTCAAAGACTTGCCCAATGACAAAGTAATTCGGGAGAAGCTGAGAAATGCACTCGTTCAAAGCCCCCTTGACGATATTACTGAGTATGGGCGCATGGTTCATGCGGAGATGGAAGCGATTATGGTGTGTGCTCGAAATGGCATTTCATGCACCGGAGCCACTTTGTATTGCACGACATTTCCATGCCATAACTGCGCAAAGCATATCATTGCCGCAGGGATTACGCGTGTTGTATACGTCGAGCCTTATCACAAAAGCAAAGCACTTGAATTTCATGCGGACTCAGCTTATATCGGGCCGGGTCAGTCAGAGCCAGGTTCGGAAAAAAAGGTGTATTTTGAGCCATTCGTAGGGGTGGGAGCCCGCCGCTTCTTCGACTTGTTTTCAATGACGCACGGCCCGGGATATCCATTGAAGCGAAAGAACCCAGAAACAGGCGACGCCTTGCGATGGAAAGAAAGTGATGGCATACTGCGTACGGCGATGTTACCGTGGTCATATCTCCAACGGGAAGAATTGGCGGCAAACCAGTTCTACCTCCAACACATGGGCAGAGGCAAAGATGGGAAAGAAAGTGGCAAGCAAAGCTCATCATCTGGAGTTAAGAAAAGAAGAGTTCGTCGCGGCACTCAAGGCCGCAAATGAATCGGTTCACGCATGGACACCTTCAATGGCTCCTCGCGCCGGTAAGTCCGCAATGAAGAAAGCGGATGGATTGATAAAAGAGAACAAGTAAAATAGCGCTGGAACGCTCGCCAACAATCGGTGCGGGGTGCCGGTGAATATAGGGCCGTCCCGCCCTTGGCGAGACTACCTCACGGATTGAACCCGATTTTTGTCCACCGGTCACCCCTTAGGATATGTCCTATATGCGCATCTCAAAGTTGTCTTCTCGCCTTTCCTTATAATTCGTTCCAACAGCGTAGCCAGCTTCTGCGCAGCCTGCGGCCAATACCCGCACTCCCCGACTGCCACATACCGGCTTATAAGATTAAATCCATTGATGAACGCAACGCAATATCGTCCGAGCGTTTGTGGGATTTTTTATGGGTGGTGTGCGAAAAGAATAGAGCGAAGGAAATAACTTGGTTTTTGGGGTTGGGCGGGGTGGTGACAGTTGCTTTGCTGGTTGCGCTTGGCTTTGGTTGGAGTTGTTTAGATAGGATGGTGGGGAGGGTTGTGCTTGGGTGAGAGAGGATTACTATGTCGGTGCGGTCGAATCGCGAGGACGAGGTTCCTGTTGAGTGGCGAGACGGCGCTGTCATCTTGGGTTTGTATGAGGTGCGTCGGGTGCTTGGCCGCGGGGGAATGGGGACGGTGTACCAGGTGCACCACCGGGGTTGGGACATCGATCTGGCGGTCAAATCGCCGAAGCCGGAAGCGTTGAATGCGCGGCGCGGGGCGGATTTGTTTGAGCGCGAGTGCGAGACGTGGGTCAATCTTGGGCTTCATCCGAACATCACGACCTGTTACTACGTGCGGAGGCTGGGGGGTATTCCGCGCGTGTTCGCGGAGTTCATTTCGGGCGGCAATCTTTCGTATTGGATACGTCACGGTAAGCATATCGACGCGCCGAGTCCGTTGGGGCGATTGCTCGATATTGCGATACAAATTGCGTGGGGACTGCGTTACGCGCATGCGCAGGGCATCATTCATCTCGATGTGAAGAGCGCGAACGTTTTGATGACGCTGGATGGCGTTGCGAAGGTGACGGATTTCGGACTCGCGCGCGCGCTGCATGTGGCGACGCATGCGGAGGGGGAGCAATCGCAGCGGGGCGGCCCGCGCGGCACGCCGGTTTACAATTCACCCGAGCAGGCGAACCGCGAACCGCTGACGCTTGGCACGGACATCTGGAGTTGGGGCGTTGTGGTGCTTGAGATGTTTGTGGGCGATGTGACGTGGATGGCGGGGCCGACGGCGTTGCAGGCGTTGGAGGGTTATCTCGAGCTTGGTCCGGAGAACACGGCGATACCCGAGATGCCGCCCGTGCTGGCGGATTTGTTGCGCCGGTGTTTCGACGATTCCGTTGCGCGGCGTCCGTCGAGCATGGCGGAGGTTATCGCGGAGCTGATGAAGATTTATCAGGCCACGCAGGGGCATGCGTATCCGCGCGCGGTGCCGGAGGCGAATGAAGCGTCAACGGGACGCCTCAACAATCGCGCCGTATCGCTCACCGACTTGGGCAAGCGTGACGAGGCGGTGCAGTTGTGGGAGCGCGCGCTTCGGTTTGAGCCCAATCATCCCGAATCGATTTATAACCTCGCGCTCACGAATTGGCGGCGCGGCGGCACTACGGATCACTCGATCATGCGCACGCTTCGGGACATGTGCCGTGAGCGGCCGACGGATTGGAATGTGATTTATATGTTTGCGCAGGTCCGGCTTGAACGCGGTGATTATGACGGCGCGTTGAAGTTGCTTCACATGATTAAAGGAAGCGCGGTGGATGGACATGAAGTGCGCAGCGCGTGGTTGGAAGCGGAAAAGAACCTCGGCAATTCGCGGCGGCTGGTTCACGAGTTTGGCGAAACTGTTCAGCACGTTTCGTCGTTGTGCCTGAGCGGGGACGCGCAACTTGCGCTAACGGCGACTGCTCCGGAAACCGGCGATGGCGTGATTACGATCTGGGATGCCACAGCGGGGGACGCGCGAGCGGAATTGGCGGGGCACACGGGCGGCGTGCGCGCTGTTGCGCTCAGCGCGGATGGAATTCATGCGTTGAGCGGTGGCGCGGATGGCACGGTTCGGCTTTGGCGATTAGAGAATGCCGGGGGGATTGCTGTAGGACAACGTTTAGACATTGCAGGCGAGACGCCTTCACCTCAAGGTGGCGACGAATGTGAATTGATTTTGCGCGGGCATGGCGGACCGGTGAACGCGGTGTTGTTCACGGATGATGGGCGGGGTGTGTTGTCCGGTGGCGCGGATGGTGTTGTGCGGCTGTGGGACCGCGCCACGGGTGAAGAGCGCGTGCGGTTTACGGGTCACAAGGGCGAGGTGAGGGCGCTTTGTCTCGGCAGCCACGGCGCGACGTTCCTGAGCGCGGGCAGCGACAATGCGCTCATCCATTGGGATCTGAAAAGCGGTGCGCAGCTCGGCGCGATTCACAGTTTCCAATCGCCGTTACTTGCGATCGATGTGAGCACCGATCGCCGGTATCTGTTGGCGGGCAGCGCGGACGGGTTTCTTGAGTACCTCGATCTGGTGAGCGGCAAGCGGCTGGGGCGACGCAGAGGACATAGTGAACCCGTTACCGCGGTCTGCGTGAGCAAGCGCGCGCATTTTGCGCTGACCGGGGGTCATAGCGGGAAAGTGCGCCTGTGGGAGACTTCCGGGCATCGCTGCCTGTTTACGTATAAGGCGTACGCGCCCATCGCGGTGAGCGCGGACGGGCTTATGGCGCTGACGATCGGCGAAAAAGGCGGTCTGAAGCTCTGGTACATTGGGTTCGAGCAGCCGATTCACCCTGCGCCGTTGATGGTGTGCAGGGCGTGAAGGATATGGGCTGATTGGAGAGGTTTTGCCCCATTTTGCCGGTGTGGAAACCGAATCGTAGCACTTTTGACACCCGCCGGATTCGTATACTATACTCTCCGTTTAATGCGAGGCCCGTGTCTGGGCATTGGACGGCGCCCGCGCTGTAGCGGTTGAGGCGCGAGAGGCGCGTACGAAGGAGAGTCCTGTGAAGAGAACCTATCAACCATCGAAATTGAAGCGGAAGCGCAACCACGGTTTCTTGAAGCGCATGTCCACGGCGACGGGGCAGGCAGTGATCAAGCGCCGCCGCGCGAAGGGCCGTAAGCGTTTGTCCGCGTAACTGGAGGATGTCGAGCTGTTGTGCCGGGCTTACAGACGTTTCCAAAGGATGAGCGTCTCACGCGCAAGCGGGATTTTGTCGCGGTCTTCGAGCAAGGCCGCAAGAGCGTGGGGCCGTCTTTCGTCTGTTACTTGCTTCGGCGGGAAGGTCAGGGTCGGAAGTTTGGATTCGCTGTGTCGCGCAAGGTTGGCGCGGCAGTCACGCGCAACCGCGTAAAGCGGTATTTGCGCGAGTTCTACCGGAAGCACCGCGCCGAGTTTGGCGAAGACGCCCACGTGGTGGTAGTGGCGCGGCCGTATGCGGCCAAGCTGGGGTACGAACAGTGCGCGCGGGCGATGCAGCGACTTCTCAACGAGATCGAGGTGGCCCGTGGGTAGATTGCTGATCGCGTTCATACGCGGTTACCAGTTCGCTCTATCGCCGCTCCTGGGTCAGAATTGCCGGTTTTCCCCGACCTGTTCCCACTACGCCATCCAGGCGATTCAGAAGTACGGTGCGGTTCGTGGCGTGTGGTACGCCGTCTGCCGCATTGCGCGTTGTCACCCGTTTAATGCGGGCGGCTACGACCCCGTACCCTGATCCGCCTCCCGCGCAACAGCTCCCTCGTGCCGGTCTCTATTGGATAGGGCCGTGCCGGAGAGTTGAGTGTACGACGACGACCAGCGAGAGAAAGAAGCAGCACGGAATCAACTCATTGTCTTCGTGACAATGGCCGTGATGTTGATGACGTATTTCTACTACTTCGTGCCGCAGCGTCCGACGCAGACGCCGGGCCAGGTCGTCGAGACGGTTGCCGTCGAGCAGCAGAACGCGATGTCTCGGGGCGTTGCGCTGGAATCCGCGGCTACCCCTGAAGTTCCCGTTGCGGAAGGCGCGC
>CALEZK010000435.1 GCA_937928585.1 uncultured bacterium
AGTTTAATTACGAACCAGGTATACGGACTCGCGACAAAAGAGTTAGCCGGTTTCGGCGATCGAGTTTGGGATGAGGCGCAAGCATTGATGGATGACGGAAATCCGGAACTCGCGATTGGGCTTGCGTTTCTGCACAACGATCCTCGCGCGCTGGCGCGAATGAATGACCCGCAGTTCTGGATGTCTGGCGAAGTCGATGGCGTTATTCGGGCGGCCTCGGAGTTGCATACAGACGATGCGCGGGAGTATCTGGCGCAAATCGCGCAGCGACATCCGAACCCAGACATGCGCTTGTTGGCAGAGAATCAGATTCGAAATTGGGACGGCGCGGAGAATGAGGAGGAGGGAGTTATTTCTGAGAGTGAGATTGTTGAGCAGTAACGGGGTAGTCGTTTGTGTCCGCAATCCCGTTGGGGTTGAGTTGATAGGTGGCTGTGAAATCTAGGGGTAGCGCCGCGTAGCGCGCTGTTGAATCTCTGAGATAGCGGTTAGCACTCTCTTTTCTAGGGGACTTTTTCACCCAGGTAGATCCTCGCTGCTTCAACTAGTTCGTCGCTGTGAGCTGGGCTGACATCGGGAAAGACCAGGTCGCTTAAAGCTGGCGAAGGAACTGTGTCTCGATGCATCAATTCTGATTCGTCCGGAAAATATGTGAGGACCAGTGTCTCAGGTGCAGCGCCCAATTTGTCCAGAATAACCAAGATTGCGCTGGCTATAATTGGCATAGTCTCGGTTCTCGCATTCTCGGGATCGGGTAGATCGGGGGGCAGGTAGCCTGCAGCTTGAAGCTCGACCGTGGAATTCGTTGCGACCAGCTTGTCCAAGTGATACCAATCGATCAAGCTGGAAAGAGACTTGCCGCTATCGTCTGCAGCGGCGAGAATGATCGGAAATGCAAGACCCGAATTAAGGTTTAGTTCTTGGATTGAATCGTTAGTGCCGTATGCGCGATGCTCCAGATCGACTAAATAGCTATCGAGTTCCTGCAGCACTAGGTGGAGAACATTCGCCCGTGTTTCGTCCGATTCGCTCATCGCATTCGACAGGACTTTTGATACTCGCGGATCATCCATTAAACTTGCTTGTATACTTGGAACTGAACTGAGATCAATAAGGTATGCCGGTTCTTGAAAGAGTTCAGACACTGGTTCCTGGCGCAGTTGTCTGATGGAAGCTTCGAGCGTTTCTGCTTCGATTTCCGCGAGGTGCGCTGCTTCCCTTTTGATTAAATCCTCAAGCAGAGGTGTTGGTTCATTAATGTTTCGGGGGACTTGCGCGGCCGTGCCGTTGATAGAATCTACATTGCTAAAGAAGCTGGGCCTTGTGGCGGGCAACTCATCGAATGAGACTTGGGCAGGCTTCACTTCATCCACGCTCGGAATTTTCGCCGAGATGTCTGCTTCTGTGGGATCCGCGGATGGCCAAATTGCGACAAGGGATCCAAGAGCAAGAATCAATGCCAGCGTGAACAGCAAGTAGCGATACATAGAGTACAGCCTCGTTCCAGTTAGTTTCGTGGCAGTTTGTGGCGAAGTCAAGGAGGCGTTTGGATAGCAAGATTTACTCAGCTTTTTTAAGTTTTTTGTCGAATGCAGGGCGAGATAAACATGCGATTGTCATGGGTATTTGATAGAATGTAGGGGTATGGAAAAGGTAGTCCAAAAGTTCAGTAGCCATGTGGAAGCAGAAGAGGCCGACAGGAAGTACTACGCTTCGCTCACCCCTGAGCAGCGCCTGAATATTCTGTTGGAACTTGTGAGGCGAGGTCAGGGTGATCCTCCACCGCGACTTGAAAGAGTTTGTCGAATTATTAAACGACAAGCAGGTTGAGTTCGTCATTGTCGGTGCCCACGCGCTTGCGTTTTATGGGCACCCGCGATATACCGGCGATCTTGATGTACTGATTCAGCCGAATCAGCTTAATGCCGAACGCATTGTTGAAGTTCTGAATGCGTTCGGATTCGAACAGTTGGGACTAAAGCCTTCCGACTTTCTCACTCCCGGTGACTGTGTTCAACTCGGCGTGCCGCCGAACCGAATCGACATTCTAAACGCCATTAGCGGTGTATCGAACGACGAGATTTGGTTGGGCAAGGTTGCAGGCACGCTGGATGGAATCCCGGTGCACTTCATTGGGAAAAAGCAATATATTGCCAATAAGCGCGCCATCGGCCGTGGCAAGGACCTGGCTGACATTGAAGCGCTCGGTGAGAAATAGAAGAGGCTTCTGTTAGACTCTCGGCGGGTTTCTCCTGGGGTAATTTTCACGCAAGAGGTGCAAGTATGCTTCACCGTTTCCTTGTTGTTTTGTCATGCGCGGCGAGCGCATTCGCGCAGCTTTCGCCTGAAGAAACATTGGCGCGACTGAAAGTTGCGGATGGGTTGGAGGTGACGCTGTTTGCCGCGGAGCCCGACTTGTGGAACCCGACCACGATTGATATCGACGCGCAGGGGCGCGTTTGGGTGTGCGAGGCGCGGAACTACCGCCTGTTCAATCAGCCGATAACGGAGAAGGCGGGTGACCGCATTCGCGTATTGGAAGACACGGATGGCGATGGGCGCAGCGACAAGGCGACGACTTTCTACCAGGACGAAACGTTGCAGGCGCCCATGGGCATTGCCGTTCTGGGTGACCGCGTTTATATCTGCCAGGCGCCGGACCTTTTTTATCTTGAAGACACCGACAAGGACGGTGTTGCGGACAAGCGCACGGTGGTGCTGACGGGATTTGACGGCGTCGATCACGATCACGCCATACATGGGGTAAGCTTCGGGCCCGATGGTCTGCTGTATTTCAGCAGCGGCGATCGTGGATTAAACGTGACAGACAAGAGCGGCAACCGGGTACACGTAGGCAAAGACGCGCCCCATACGGCGGCATCCGTGCTTCGGTGTGATCTCGACGGGAAACATCTCGAGTTACTTGCGGAGGGCATGCGCAATCCGTATGAGCCTGCTGTCGATCCCTGGGGAAATGTTTTCATTTCCGACAACGACGACGATGGCAACGAACAGTGTCGCGTGAACTACGTGGTAGAGGGCGGCAATTACGGTTACTGGCCGCGAAGGAAGGGCGATCGCCGGCTGGATGCCGTTCATTGGAACTCGGACCAGCCGGGGGTGATGCCGACGATGGTGAAGACGGGATTTGGATCGCCGACTGGATTGATGTTCTATGAAGGTTCACTGCTTCCTGAGCGCTATCGCGGGACCGTGATTCATTCCGATGCAGGTCCGCGCGTGATTCGCTCCTATCGGCCAGAGGCGAAGGGCGCGGGATTCACGTCGGGCATTGACGTGCTTGTTTCGTGCGAGGAAGATTCCTGGTTTCGTCCGAGCGATGTGTGTGCCGCGCCGGATGGTTCGATCTTTATTGCGGACTGGTATGACCCCGGCGTGGGTGGTCATCGAATGGGTGACGTGGCGCGTGGCCGAATTTACCGGCTTGCATCGAAAGGTTCGGCGTCTGCGTTGCCGGCGTTGGACCTCGAAAGCGACGAGGGCATTGTTGCCGCGTTTGTGTCGCCCAATCAGGCGCGCCGTTATTTGGCCTATAAGATTTTGGAAGATCGCATTCGCGCGTCGAACACGTCGCCGCTAGATCGAATTGCGACCAGCGCCAATCCGATGGATCGTGCGCGGGCCGCCTGGTTGCTTGCGCAGCATCCGACCGAGGGCAATGGACTCGTCCAATCCATGCTGAAAGATCCGATGCCGGCGATGCGTGTGGAGGCCGTGCGCGCGTTGGCGCGAATGGGTAAGACAGATGCACTTCTCGGCGCCGTTGGCGATGCTGATCCGCAGGTGCGCCGCCAGGTGGCATTGTCGCTGGGTGCAAGCAGCGATGATGTAAGAGTCGCGAAAGCGTTGATAACGCTTGCCGAAGCGTATGACGGGCATGATCGCTTCTATCGGGAAGCCTTGGGTATCGCGTTTCGCGGAAAGGAATCCTGGGCGTTCAACGAGGTTATCGCACGCCTTGGCAACCGTTGGGACACGCGGCTCGCGGGTCTTGTCATTCAGCTACATCCGCCTGATGCGCTTCCCCTTGCAGCGGCGGCGCTCGCGGACGGGAAACTGGACATTGAACTGAGAATACTTGCGCTTGATGCGATCGACGCAATTGGTACAAAAGAGGCTGGTCAGCGAATCCTTGCGGCGTTGACCGGGAACACACCCATTGAATTGCGGAAGCATGCGTTGCATTTGCTTGCGCGCGACGAAGGCGATCGCTGGCGGGCGGTCACCGAGGCGGGAGGGCTGTTGTCGTACCTGGAATCGGCAATTGCCGATCCTGCGCAGCGAGGGGCTGCCCTTGCCTACATTGCGGACACGCGGTTCACCCCCGCGCTAGGCAATGTTGTAGCGAGCGCGACGGACACCAGCGCGACGCCCGAAACGCGCGCGCAGGCGCTGGCTGCGCTACAACTACTGGCGCCGAGGGCATCGCGAAACGATACCGCCGCGCACTTGGATACGGTGCTTAAACTCGTGACTGATGGTGATGCATCGATACAATCTGCCGCGGTGAAAGCACTCGGTGCGTTCAAAGGCGATGCGGCCATGTCCGCGTTACGGTCGGTGCTGGTGACGAATGGCACGCCGGTGGAACTGCGTCGAGAAGTCATGCATTCGCTGGCAGGATCGAAGTCGGGATCGACGGTGTTGATTGAACTTGCGGAGAAGGGAGAGTTGCCGCAAGAGTTGTTGCTGGATGCGACCGAGACCCTACATTCGAGTCCGCACGAGAACGTGCGGTTAATGGCGGAGAAAGTGCTGCCCCGCGCAACGACGCGCGAAGGATCGGCGTTGCCGCCGCTGAGCGAGATGCTCAAGATGGCAGGTGATCCGGTGCGAGGGAAGGCGGTGTTTTTCAGTCCTGATCGCGCACAATGCCATCGATGCCATGTTGTGAACGGCGAGGGAAAGCTGGTGGGTCCCGATCTTTCCAAGATCGGACAGAAAGCCAGCAAAGAGAATCTGTATGAATCGATTCTAAACCCGAGCGCTGCGGTATCGCCGGAGTACAAGGTTTGGATACTTTCGACGTTTGAGGAAGGCGCATTGAGCGGATTCATACGTGCGGAAAGCGCGCAGTCCGTCGAACTGATGGATTCCGCGGGGACCGTCGTGTCGTTGAAGCCGGATGATATTCTGGAACGGACGGCTTCGAGTGCTTCGCTGATGCCGAATGGACTTACTGCTGCGCTCAGCGCGCAGGAGCTTGCCGATCTTGTCGCATACATGCTGACGTTGAAGTAGGCGCGAAGATCAGGAAGGTAACTTTTACAATGCGATATCGATATTTGCTTGGTGCGTTGGCAGGGGCATTTCTTGCTGGTGCCAGCCTTGCTCAGGAGACCGTTTCTTTCAATAAGGTGGTTGTTAATCCGGAGGCAGAGGTCGTCTACGCGGTCGATGTGGCGGATATGAACAAGGACGGCAAGCAGGACATAATCGGAATCAGCGCGACGTATGTTGCCTGGTACGAGAATCCCAGTTGGAAGCAACACCGGATAGCGGAGCAGTATCGCAATGACAATGTGTGCGTTGCGGTGCACGATAT
>CALEZK010000436.1 GCA_937928585.1 uncultured bacterium
GTGCGATGGCGTGATGATTGGCCGCGGCGCGATTCAGAATCCGTGGATATTTCAACAGGCGAAACATTTCCTACGAACTGGCGAACACATGGCAGAGCCGAGCGTGGGAGAGCGCATTGAGACCTGTTTGACCCATCTAAGGCTGGTCGTAGAAGAACGAGGCGAGCAACGCGGCGTCCTGGAATTCCGGAAACATTATGCAGGATATCTTCGCGGCTTGCACAGTGCGGCCAAAGTACGGGGTGAACTCATGCATTTTAACGAGTATGCGCCAGTTGAACGCCGACTGCTCGAGTTCGCGGACTTGTGCATGGGCGAGGCAGTGGCGTAAATGTTTGGCGATCTAAAGAAAGCGGTCTGCGAAGCCAACCTCGATCTGGCGTATCGCGGACTCGTGCTGATGACTTGGGGAAACGTAAGCGCGATTGACGCTGACAGAATGCATATTGTCATAAAACCCAGCGGGCTTCCTTACGAAAAGATGAAGCCGCGCGATATGGTAGTGGTGGATCTCGATGGCAAAACGGTCGACGGAAAATTGAAGCCGTCTGTCGATTTGCCGACGCATCTTTCGCTATACAAAGCAATGCCAAACGTTTTCGGGATCGCGCATAGCCATTCCCATTTTGCAACAGTATGGGCGCAGGCGTGTCGCCCCATTCCTTGCCTGGGCACTACGCACGCGGACTATTTTGCAGGTGAAGTGCCCGTTACGGATGGGTTGAGCGAAAACGAAATACGCGATGGGTACGAACGGGCTATTGGAGCGTCGATCATCCGCTGTATCGGAGAGCGTGATCCGCTTACCTGTCCTGCGGCACTCGTGGCAAACCATGCGCCGTTCACGTGGGGGGAGTCGCCTGCCAAGGCTGTAGAGAATGCGATCGTTTTGGAGGAAATTGCGCGCATGGCGTTCGATACCGTTACGTTGCAACCAAGTATAAGACCAATTCCTCACCACCTTTTGAATTGCCACTTCGCCCGAAAACATGGACAGGATTCTTACTACGGACAGTAGCACTCGAACCATCGAATAAGGAATCAGCTACCCAATGCCTCGTTATTTCTTCGTTGCAGTCGCGCTTTGCGCGTCGCTCACGGTGTCAGGCGAACCTGCAAGAGTCGTCCAAAACGTAATCGTTTACAAAGAAGCCGAACGATTTGCCGGCTGGCCGGCGAACAATGGGATGTGGACGTGGGGGGACGACGAAATTGTTCTTGGGTTTACGCTCGGGTGGCACAAGGAAAAAGAAGGGCACACGATAGATCCAGAGAAAAAGAGTGTGAGACGGTTCGCGCGCAGTCTTGATGGGGGCTTGACGTGGAGCCTGGATCCCGAGGGTAACTTTCAAGATCCGGGACAGGCAGACGCGAAACCACTGACCAAAGCGATGGACTTTACACATCCCGACTTTGCGCTGCTTTTTGTAATGACAAGTTCCAAGACCGGATTCAGCAGATTCTTTTATTCGACAGACCGCTGTAAGACGTGGAATGGTCCGTACGTGTTTCCCGAACTCGGGCAGATTGGCATCATGGCCCGTACCGATTACGTTGTAGATGGACGACGCAAGTTGATGACATTCATGACCGCCGGCAAAAAAGACGATACCGAGGGGGTGCCCTTCTGCGCGCGAACGACGGACGGCGGTTTAACCTGGAAATTTGTGTCCTATATCACACCGGAACCGCCGAAAGGCGGGTATTCGATCATGCCGGCAACGGTGCGCGTGGGCAAGGATGAGCTTGTTTCGATTATTCGTCGCCGGGAACGGCTGTTCACCGACAAGAGCGCGTGGTGGATCGACTGCTGGAAGTCGTATGACAACGGCAAGTCATGGGAGCTGAAACACAATCCGTTGGCGGCAAACGAAGGAAATCCTGCGACGTTAACCGTTCTGGAAGATGGCCGTATTGTGTGTGTGTATGGCCATCGCGGCGCTCCGTATGGCATTCGCGCGAAAATCAGCTTGGACAACGGTGACCATTGGGGCGATGAGATCATCCTTCGAAATGATGGCGCATTATGGGATCTCGGATACCCGCGAACCGTCCTGCGACCCGATGGCAATCTTGTGACCGCGTACTATTTTAACGACCCGGCCCAGAAAGAGCGCTATATTGCCGCGACCATTTGGAATCCTGGCACCGGGGATGGCCTTGCGCCCTGATATTTGTGAGGAAGCCCCCGCGCGTAGGCGCTGCGCGGGGGCTCGGGTTGGGTATGGGTCTATGATAAGCCCGTCAGTTTCCGGTAAGGAAGAACGGGCGGTGAGCGATTCCGGGGTTTAGTTCACCACAATCTTTCTCGGCTTGACCCTCTCAGTCTTGTGCAGCGTAATGGTCAGAATCCCTTCCTTCATTTCAGCTTCGACACGCGTTGGGTCGATGGCGTTGCTCAACGCGAACACCCTCCGATAATCGGCTGCGGCACGTTCCCGCATCACGTAGCTGCCCTCGCGCGAGCCGTTGCTCCGCTTTCCGACCAAGGTCAACTCACCCTCTTTCACTTCGAGCGTGAGGTTGCTCTTGTCCACGCCAGGCAGTTCTGCTTCGATGAGAACCTGATCGACATTCTCGATCACATTTACCCGCGGAATCAGATACCGGGTCGGTGCTTCCGTCGCACATGCTGTCGTCATTTTGAGTCTCTCCTTTTTAGGTCCATGCCGACAGGCCCTTGGCGGCGCCGAGGGCCTGCCGGATTCGTTCGTTAATTGACTTTCACGTCGATCTGCTTCGGCTTGGCTTCGTCGCGTTTCGGCAGGGTCACCCGGAGGACGCCGTTGTCGAAATGAGCGGAGATTTTGTCCGCTTTAAACCCACCCGGGATCTCAAAGGTGCGCTCGAAGGAGCCGTAACGGCGTTCGATACAGTGGTACCCGTCTTCTTTGCTCTCCGTTTCGTGCTTACGTTCGCCCTTCAGGGTAACCGTGTTGTCGACAACCGTGACGTCGATTTCCTCACGCTTCATTCCGGGCAGATCCGCTACAAGGGTGTACTCGTGTTCCGATTCCTTCAGGTCGACTGCCGGCGACCAACCTCGGTCCGAGAGGTCATAGTCGCGCGCCAGTTCGCCGAAGAGGCGGTTGAATTGGCCTTCCAAGTCACGCAAGGGACTCCAAGGGCTCATTTCACCGTGATTCTTCCAACGTACCAGTGCCATAACCACTCACTCCTTTCAGTTACTGACAGTGTATTTTCTTGTCGGTCGCCCCGTGCGACCGGCACCATGAAAGGAGCAAAGGGAGTGCCAAAATAGTTTGCTTAAAGCAAGCTATTGGAACTAAAAGGCTTATGATGGGATTGAATTACGTCGTTCAGCAGAAGGGACGTGAAGTTGTTTCTAATTGACAAATCGGCGTTTCATTTTGAAGCACAAGGCCACCCCAAGTTGGCCTATTTGGACTCGGATTCCAATGCGCGACGCGCGTCTGCCAGGCTGGCGCGCTGTTCATCGGTCACTGTTGGAAACGCAAGATCGAGGGTCTCGAGTGCTTCAACGATTACATTGGATACGACGAGGCGGGTGTACCATTTTTGATCGGCCGGTACGACGTACCACGGGGCATGTTTCGAGGCGGTGTTTTGGATCATATCTTCATAAGCGTTCATATATTCCTTCCAGCGTGCGCGCTCCTTCACATCCGCCATGGAGAACTTCCAGTTCTTGGAAGGATCGTCAATGCGGGCCATAAACCTGTCTTTTTGTTCCTGTTTTGATACGTGGAGAAAAAACTTGCGAATCAGAACGCCATTTCGCGAGAGGTATTTCTCCAGTCCGTTGATGTCCTCAAAGCGTTCTTTCCATAGTTTCTTGGTGACGAGTGAAGCGGGGAGTCGCTGCGCGCTGAGAATGCCGGTGTGCACCCGTACCACCAGGACCTCCTCGTAGTAGGACCGGTTGAAGATTCCGATTCTACCGCGTTCCGGGAGGGCCTTCATCGTGCGCCAGAGATAGTCGTGGTCGAGTTCCTCAGTGGACGGCGCCTTAAACGAACTCACTTGGCAGCCTTGCGGGTTCACACCGGACATCACGTGTTTGATAGTCCCGTCTTTGCCAGCGGCATCCATGGCTTGAAAAATCAACAGGACGGCCCAACGATCCTGCGCGTAGAGTTTTTCCTGAAGGGCCGCGAGCTTTTGCGTCGTTTTGGCGAGAAGTTGCTCTGCGTCGGCTTTGTGTGAGGAATTGAACGGGCCGGTATCGTGCGGATCGATGTCAGACAGACGGAATTTTGCGCCTTTCGTTACGCAATATCTCGCTAACAATTTATCCGTCAGTAGCTTTGCCCCGCCCATGGCAGCATCCTCCCCAATTGAGAGCATTGCGCTATATCGTCCGCAACCGCACCAAACGTACACCTTTCGGCCTTGCAAAAAAAAGCGTTACCTGCGACTATGGGGAACGCTTATCAACGTTGAGGAGAGTCACCATGAGTCAATCGCCGGATACTTTTGGCCGCCGAAACTTTTTGAAGGCCGGTATCGGCGCCGCAGCGGCATCCGCCATTGTTGGCGATCTTGCATCGGCTGCGCCGACGAAGAGTACCGTGAACTATACCGGGCCCATTCCGGTACGAAAGTTTGGCAAGACCGGGTACTCCTTCCCGGTTCTCGGGCATGGCGGTTCGGCGATGATGGAACGCGAGTACAAGTATTATGGGCTGGACAACCCGCCGTCCCGCGAAGACCGCATTAAGATGGTGCGAGACGCCTACGATAAGGGCGTACGGTACTTCGATACGGCGCGCATTTATCAGGAAAGCGAACAGTTGATGGGTGAAGGCCTTAAGGGCATCCGCGATAAAGTGTATATAGCGTCCAAAGTCATGGTCGACGATGCTTCCAAAGTGCGGCCTAGTGTCGAGAAGTCCCTGGAAGAGATGCAGACGGACCGCATCGACCTGATGCAGATTCACGGCCCAATGATCGAACAACACGAGATTCCAGCGTTGATGAAGCAGCACGAAGAACTGGTCAAGCTGCGAGATGAAGGCCTGATTCAGCATATCGGCATTACCGGACATAACGCATTTCACAAGATGTACGAGCTTATCGACACGAAAGGTTTCGATTCCGTGTTGATCGAGTATGGTTACTTCCGAAAAGGCTATAACACGCGGCACAGCGAGGTGCAGCTTGAATGGCGCGAGAACTGTGTTGCCAAAGCGCATGAATTGGAAATGGGCATCATTGCGATGAAGGTTTTAGGCGCGTGGATATTCAATCACAACGCTAAAAACGTTGTGCCGGACTATGACCCCGAAGCTGTCAAGCAGTTACCGGCAGCAGCGATTCGCTGGGTATTGAACGACCCGCGTATCAGTGTGCTCAACATCGGCATTTCTTATCCCGGCGACATTGACGCAAACTTGAAAATTGTTACCGGGGACACGGGATTGACGCTTGAGGATAGACAACTACTGGCGGACTTTTCGGCGCGCGCCTATCAGACGGAACGCGTTCAAGGCATGGAAGTCGTCTGACATACTGAAGCTTCGATAGATGAACGGCCACGCGAAACGCGTCGGTGTTTTCGCGCTGGTCGTTTTTGTTTTTT